>CAZAAM010000251.1:0-1566 GCA_964483055.1 uncultured Victivallales bacterium | reverse complement strand
GCAGACGCCCGAAGGAATAATTTTTCATAAAAGGAGGCTCTCCTGACTTGAAAAAAGCATGATTTTCCAGTACATTGAATGACCCGACGCCGCTTGTGCGAACGATCGGGCGCGCAGACGAGAGTGCGAAGTCCCTCTTTTCCGCGCGAACGGGTCGGCTGCGGCGCGTTTCGCATGACGGCGAAACGGTTCGCGTCATTCCGCTAATATACCATATCACATTGACAAAGGCAAGTCGAATGCAACTGGAGATTCTTCTCATGTTTCTGATCTGCGCCGGGGGATCGTACCTGATCGGCGCGATTCCGTTCGGATATCTGATCGGAAGATTTCATGGACTGGACATACGCCGCGTGGGAAGCGGCAACATCGGCGCCACGAACGTGACGCGCACGCTCGGCATACGATGGGGACGCCTTTGCTTCGCGCTCGATTTTCTGAAGGGGGCGATTCCCGTCTTTCTGACCGCCTATGCCGCCGGACGCTGGACGCCGCCGGAATGGGCGCCGGAGTTCTTCCAAACCTGGGCGGAACTGATCGGCGACCCCTGGAACAAGTTCATGCCGGGCGTTGCGGCGTTCGCGGCAGTGTCCGGCCACGTTTGGCCGATCTATCTCGGATTCCGCGGAGGGAAGGGCGTTTCCACTGCGGCGGGCGCGATCCTTGCGTTGAACTGGGCTGCGCTGGCGACGGCGGCGATCGTCTGGGCGGTCGTCTTTCTGATTGGACGGTACGTTTCCCTTGCGAGCATTGTCGCGGCAATCGCGCTTCCGGTCGCAAGCGTCGTCTATGATCGTCTCGGCGTGCAGGTGTCGTCCGCTCCGGAGACGGGGCTCTTCTTTCTGCTCGCAGTCCTGGCCGTGCTGAAGCATCTTTCCAACATCAAGCGTCTGTTCTGCGGAACGGAATCCAGATTCGAGCGGCGACAGAAGCTCTCGCAGGAGGAGAGCCAGACCCTGGAGCCGACGGAGGCGCAGACGCCGATTCGCGCCGCGATTCTCGGCGATGGCGCATGGGGCACGGCGCTTGCCCTGACGCTCCATGACAACGGACACTCCGTCCGCATTTGGAGCGCGTTCCCGGAGAATGCCGAAGCGATGAAACGCGATCATGAGAATGCGAAGTTTCTGCCGGGCGTTCCTCTTCCGGCGGACATTCTTTGCACTTCAGACATGGCGGAGGCGACAGATGCCGCGGATATGCTCGTGCTTGCCACGCCTTCCCAGTATATGCGACCCGTGTTGCGCCGTCTGAAGCCCTTGTTGCGCCCGGGCGTCGTGCTCGTGGACATCGCAAAGGGCATCGAGACGGGATCCCTGCTCAGAATGAGCGAGCTTTGCGAGCAGGAGCTCGGCAAGACGCGCTATGTCGCGCTTTCCGGGCCGAGCCACGCCGAAGAAGTGTCCCGCCGGATTCCTACTCTGATCGTTTCCGCAAGCGCCGATCCGAAGGCCGCCAAGTTCGTTCAGACCGTCTTCATGAACGACAACTTCCGCGTATATACCAGCGGCGACGTCGTCGGAGTGGAGCTCGGCGGCGCATTGAAGAACATCTATGCCATCGCGG
>CAZAAM010000250.1:0-1568 GCA_964483055.1 uncultured Victivallales bacterium | reverse complement strand
GATCTTGGTCTCGCCCTTGCGCTCGATTCGCGTGCGAATCTGCGCGATGATCTCGCCATTTTAGTCATGTCCGCGACGCTCGACTGCTCCGCCGCAGCCGCGTTGCTCGGAAACGCGGAAATCGTTTCCGTATCCGGCCGCAGATTCGACGCAGCCGTGGAATACGCGCCGCCCCCGGATCGAATCGATCCATGGCTGCATGCCGCGCGGATTGCGACGGACCTGCTCGACCGTTGCGGCGGCGACGTCCTCGTCTTTCTGCCAGGCGAACGCGAAATTCGCGAAACCGCGCGATATCTCGGCTCCGTTCCCTTCCTGCCTCTCTCCGGCTCCCTGTCCGCAAAGGAGCAGGATCGCGTCTTCGAGCCGCATGACGCCTCGCGCATCATCCTTTCCACCCCGGTTGCCGAGACCAGCCTGACAATCCCGTCCGTACGCGGCGTCGTCGACTCCGGCCTTCGGCGCACTCCGTTCTTTTCTCCAGCGACCGGGATGGACATTCTTCGCACCGTCCGCATTTCCATGGCTTCAGCGGAGCAAAGGCGCGGGCGCGCGGGGCGCACCGAAAACGGAATATGCGTCCGGCTTTGGGCGGAATGCGAGCAGCGCGCCATGCCGGAGTTCTCTCCGCCGGAGATCGAGCAGATCGATCTGACCGGACTCGCTCTCGAACTTGCCGAATGGAATCCCGACCGAAGCGCCATCCAATCCATGAAGTGGATGACCCCGCCGCCTGAAGTCAAGCTTGACGTCGCTTTTCAACTCCTGCACGGGCTTGGCGCGACGGATGACGCAGGGCGGATCACGGCGCATGGACGCGAACTGCGCCGCATTCCGCTGCATCCGCGCCTGGCGCATGCCTTGCTCCTTGCGAGCGCGCGCGGAGAAACCCGCGATGCGCTCCGTCTTGCAGCCGTCCTTTCCGAGCGGGATCCGCTTCCTCATTGCGGAACGGCCGATTTGGAGCGCAGAACCGCGCTGTTTGATTCCGAAGGCAGAGGCGTCGATCCCGGAATCTGGGAGCGGCTTAAGCGCACGAAGACCCAGCTCGCCTCGCTTCTTCCGCGGCGCAATCGAAACCGGGACGCATCCGATTCGAAAAACGACGCCTTTCCCGCCGCATGCGCTCTCGCCGCCGCCTTTCCCGACCGCATTGCGCGCCGCAAGGACGAAACGCTCTACGTCATGTCAAACGGTCTTTCCGCCCGTCTGCGTCCGAACGACCCCCTGCGCGATTCCGAATTTCTCGTCGCAGCGGACTGCGGAGGCGCATCCGATCCGCCGACGATCTTTCTTGCGCTTCCTATCGCACGCGGCACGCTGGAAGATCGCATGCCGGAGCTTTTTCAAACGAAACGCGTGCTGCGCTGGGACGCGGATTCAGGCTCCGCGCTTGCCGAAATCGTGCGCTCTCTCGGATCGCTCGTCTTCTCACGAAAACGCGTCCCGCTTTCGCCTTCCGACGACGCCTCGGCGCTTCTTCTTGCGGCGATCGAAAAACGAGGGCTTTCATCCATCTCAATAAGCGATAAGGATTTGCGGATGATTCAAAGAATGCGCTTCCTGAA
>CAZAAM010000249.1:0-1630 GCA_964483055.1 uncultured Victivallales bacterium | reverse complement strand
GGCAGACTTTGACGCATTCTCCGCATGCGACGCATGCGCCGGGAATGACGGACGCCTTGGCGTTGACGATGCGAATGGCCTTGCAGTGACAGTGGCGAACGCATTTGTAGCAGTCCTGGCACTCGTTTTCAGTCGTAAAGACGGGGAAGTCCATTCTCATAATCATTCCCTCCCGGTCGCCGCGTCGTTCGGAAACAGTTTGTTTAGAAGATCGAGCATGGCGCCGGAGTCTACACGCTTATGAACCTTGCCGTCGACGATGACGATGGGCCCTTCTTCGCAGTTGCCGGTGCAAAGGCTTCCGGCGAGATCAATGTCGACGTCATCCTTTAAACCGTGTTCCTGGAGAAAACGTTCTGCGATTTCGACGTTTTTCGAATTCGCACGCGAGAAGCAGGAGCTTCCGAGACAAATGGTCATCTTGTACATGCGCCGAGCCTGTTTTTGAAGTGAGAAGAGCCCTGGACGGCAGGAAGCCGTCCAGGGCGGAGTTTCGGGTTGTCTTATTTGCCGTAGTAGGCCTTGAGATAAAGATCCTTGATTTCCTGGATCAGCGGATAGCGCGGGTTCGCGCCGGTGCACTGGTCGTCGAACGCCTTCTCAGAGAGTTCGTCGAGCTTGGAAAGGAAGACCTTTTCCGGAATGCCGTAGGCTTGGATCGTCGGCGGAATGTCAAGCTGCTTCTTGAGCTTTTCGACGTTGTCGATCAGCGCTTCCACCTTTTGCTCCGGCGTCATGTCCGGAGTCGTGAAATTCAGGAAGTCGGCGAGCATGCCGTAGCGCTCCTTCGCCTCCGGGCACTTGTACTGGGAGAAGGTTCCCTGCTTGGTCGGCTTGCTCGTTCCGTTGAAGCGGATGACGTGACTGATGAGCAGGGCGTTCGCAAGTCCGTGCGGGATATGGAACTCGGCGCCGAGCTTATGCGCCATGGAGTGGCAGAGCCCGAGGAAGGCGTTCGCGAACGCCATGCCGGCGATGGTGGACGCATGGTGCATCTTCTCGCGGGCATGCTCGTCGTCCGGATGATTGTAGGCCTGCGGGAGGTACTTGAAGACCAGACGGGCGCCTTCGCGGGAGAGGGCGTTCGTGAATTCGCTGGCCATGATGGAGACGCGCGCCTCCAAAGAGTGGACAAGCACGTCGATGCCGCTGTAGGCGGTGAGCTTCTTCGGCATCTGCATGACCAGCTTCGTGTCGATGATGGCCATCTTCGGCAGCAACTCATAGTCGGCAAGCGGATACTTGTTTCCAGTCTTCTCGTCGGTGATAACGGCGAACGGCGTGACTTCCGAACCCGTGCCGGAGGTGGTCGGGATCGCAATCATCGTGGCCTTCGAACCCAGCTTCGGGAACTTGAAGACGCGCTTGCGGATGTCCATGAAACGCATGGCGATGTCATCGAAGTGGATATCCGGATGCTCGTAAAGGAGCCACATGATCTTCGCCGCGTCCATCGGGGAACCGCCGCCGACCGCGATGATCGTGTCCGGCTGGAAGGAGTTCATGCGATGCATGCCTTCATAGGCGGAGCCGAGGGTGGGATCCGGTTCGACATCGGAGAAGATTTCCATCTTGATGTTCATCTCTTCAAGAGTGGAGATCAAGGGGTTGAGCATGCCGGAGTTGTAGA
>CAZAAM010000248.1:0-1633 GCA_964483055.1 uncultured Victivallales bacterium | reverse complement strand
ACGAAACGAGTTCGGCGCGGCAGACTGATCGTAAAGGTCGCGCCCTTGCCGGGCTCGCTGTCGAGCGCAAGACTTCCGCCGTGCTCGCGCACGATTCGTTCCACGATCATGAGGCCGAGTCCGCTTCCGTCCGACTTGGTCGTGAAGTACGGCTGGAAGATCTTCGAACGATCCTCCTTGGCAATGCCGCAGCCGCTGTCGGAAACGGACAGCATCACGAAGGAATCGTCCGCCGAGCACCGAATTGCGAGATGCCCGCCGCACGGCATGGATTGGAAGGCGTTCTTCACGAGATTGTAGAACGCCTGTTTGAGCTGCGCGGCGTCGCCGTTGATCTGAGGCACGTTCTCGCCCCAGAAGAAATCGAGCTGAATCTTCCGATCGGCGATTTCATGACGGATGAAATGGAGCGATTCCAGCACGAGATCTTTCAGATCGAGAGGAACCAGATTCGGCTTGCCGGGTCGCAGCGCCCGCAGGAATTGATTGATGATCGCATCCAGACGTTCCACCTCGCCGCGCGCGCCTTTCAGCTCCGACTCGGCCTCTTTTCGATCGAATTCCGAATCTGCGAAGAGTCTTTGCAGGAACTGCAAGTGCAGATACAGGCTGTTCAGGGGATTTCCGATTTCATGCGCCACTCCGGCGGCAAGGAGGGAGATGATCTTGCTTCGTTCGTTTTCGGCATGATCGGCCGCACGCGTCATGGACTCCGTGATATCGTTCAGAATCAGTGCGTACGGCGCATCCTCCCGTTCAACCGGCAGTGCATAGGCCTGCACGATGCGCCGCTCCGGATAATGCAACTCAAGCTCTTGACGCATCGAAGGACCTTTCCCTTCGCGCGCTTCGCCGAAAAGAAGGCGCCAGTTCATGCCGGGAATAATCTTTTCGATGGGAACGAGGCTGACGCGCTCCGGAAGGCCGAGCATCGCTTTCGCCGCCGCATTATGATAAAGAATCGTATGCGCGGAAGAAATGACGAGGACGGCTTCCTGAATGCTGTTGAACAGGGAATCCAGAAATCCGTGTTCGCGGGCGAGACGCTGAATGAAGTTTTGCACGCTGACCGGATCGAGCTCTCCGATGCGGTCGATGACGCGGTCCTTAAGTTTCGACTTATCCATAGACGCTTATTGAATCGAGCTGTTTTGACGCAATGGGAATTGCGACTTTTTGACACAATATACTCCCAAAACGTAAAAAGTCAAGCACGGTTCGGCGTCATTTCGGCATGCTGGAAAAATCCGTGTCCATCAGATCCAGCGTGGGCTTCTCTTCCAAGTTCAGGACGTAATTCCGCAGTTCGATTCGGTCGGACACAATGTATTTGCGCATGTCGCCGCAGTCGTTCTCCAAAAAGTCAAGATACGTCCGGAGCAGAAACATCGACGGCATCGCGCGATAGGCCAAGACCTGGCTGTCGAAGCGTGCGGCGTCCGCCTGTGCGACATGGGCGGCATCGAATTCGTAGGAACGCGCTTTGGCAAGGATTTCCATGGCTTCCACTTGCGCCGTCTCCACGGTGCGCGTCGCCGCTTCCTCCGCCGCGGAAACCAGCGAACTTGCTTCCTCCTCGGCGCAAACGACGTTCTGAAACGCGCCTGCCACATCCAAGGGGTCGTTCTTCTCG
>CAZAAM010000247.1:0-1638 GCA_964483055.1 uncultured Victivallales bacterium | reverse complement strand
GACAGGTTTTTCTGCAGGTGAATGGATAGATTTGGGCGCATCTTACCCCTCTCCCGGGTATTGCAAGGAGACGCTTTACCTGTACCTGGCGCGGCGCCTTGTACCCGGAAAAACGCATCCGGACGAGCATACGAAAACAACGGATAATATACCGATTCTCCGCAAAGAAAGCAAGCAGCGGACGTCAATCTCGGGAAGCGCTTCGTCGCGCATTTCTTCATCATCCTCTTCCGCTTCTTCGAACAGAGCCGTCTTCGGGATCGTCATTGCCTTCTCCTTTTCCGTCCGCGAACGCGCAAACGCGAAAGAAACGTTTCATTTTTCATTTCTCTTTCATGCGCGCCGCTTGAAACCTGCGCAGTTTCATGCTATAATGCGTATTCGAGGCAAATCGAATGAAACACCGAAATAAAACGCTTTTCATGCAAAGAAGGTTTCTCAATATCGTCGGATGCCTTCTCGCCTGGCTTTTCCTGTCGACAGGTCTGCTTTCTGCCGGCGATGTGCGCAAGGGGAAGAGCGACGGCGATGCGCCGTTCATGGAGCGCCTCGGCCGGGGTCTTGTCGCTATCCGATTGAATTCCAAAGAAGTTTTTCTTTCCTGGCGCAGTTTGTCGCGCGATCCGGAAAATGCCGGATTTCACGTCTGGCGCGGCAAGGAGCGACTCACGGAAAAGCCGATCCGCGGCGCGACCTGCTGGATCGATCGCAACGCCGAACCGGGATCCGTCTATTCCGTGCAGGTCGTCGATCGAAACGGACGCGAACGCAAGGAAAAGTCCGTTCCGTTCCGCCTCGCAGACAATGCGCCGATCGGATATTTGGAAATTCCGCTCGATCCGCCGCCGAACGAGGTCATGCCGGATGGTTCGACCTGCTTCTTCGCACCGAATGACGCCTCGGTCGGAGACGCGGACGGAGACGGCGAATTTGAAATCTTCTTAAAATGGGAACCCTCCAATGCGAAGGACAACGCTCAAACAGGCTATACGGGACAAGTCCGAATCGACTGCCTGAAACTGGACGGACGTCGTTTGTGGAGAATCGATCTCGGTCGCAACATACGCGCCGGCGCGCATTACACGCAGATGCTGGTCTGGGACTTCGACGGAGACGGATCCGCAGAGCTTATCGTCAAAACCGCGGATGGAACGATCGACGGACGCGGAAAGACGATCGGCGATCCGAACGCAGACTGGCGCGGCAAAGACGGACGCATCCTGAAGGGACCGGAATATCTGACCGTTTTCTCCGGAAAGACCGGAGCCGCTCTGGATACGATTCCATATGTTCCGCCGCGCGGCGACCCGCGCAGCTGGGGCGACAAGTACGGAAATCGATGCGACCGCTTTCTTGCCGCAGTCGCCTTTCTGGACGGCAAAAGGCCAAGCGCGGTTTTCTGCCGCGGATATTATGCGCGGAGCGTCCTCGCAGCGTTCGACTGGGACGGGCGCGAGCTCTCCTTGCGCTGGGTCTTCGACACCGATGCAAAAAAATCCAAGTGGCATGATTGGCGCGGACAGGGCAATCACAATTTGCGCGTCGGCGATGTCGACGGCGACGGAAAGGATGAAGTCATCTACGGAGCCTGCGCGAGCGATCACTACGGGACAGGCTTGTACGCGACGGGGCTCGGAC
>CAZAAM010000246.1:0-1670 GCA_964483055.1 uncultured Victivallales bacterium | reverse complement strand
ACATGCGCTTCAAAAGGTTGCGGCAGGCGACTTCCGCAAAGAGGCGCTTAGTCAGCGCAACTTTGGCGCCAACGCTTCGATCCTGATCGTCTTCGCGTCCGACTTCAAGAAATACCCCGACGAGGCAATGGCGAAGAAATTTGCTGGAATCCATGTCGGCGAAGCCGTGCAGAATCTTTATCTTTTCTGCGCGTCGAAGGGACTCGCCACCGTCGTCTGCGGCATGTGGGATCCTGAGCTTCTCAAGATCGTCTCCCCGCCTGAAGGCGAGAACATCTTTTTGATTCAGGCGGTCGGCCTTCCGAAGGACAAGGCGGAGGAATGACATTCTCCGCCTGTTGCGCGCGCCGCAGCTGCGAAGGTCGATTTTTGAAATCGCCGAAAATGAAATTTCTGTCTTAAGCGTTCCGTCCGCGCCGTTGAGCCGGGCGGGCGTCTCAAAAACAATGATGCGAAAGGTTTTGCATTTTTATGAACAGTGAAGAATACAAACGCGCCATCGAGAGAGGCTATCATCGGAACATTGGCGTTGAAGATGCGCCACGCATGGAGGCTGCGGTCGGTTCCCGCGTCTTCATGAACCGCGTTTACAATTGGATGTTCTGCGGCCTCGGCGTTTCCGCCATTGCGGCATGGATTCTCGCGACGAACGAATCCCTGCTTCGTCAGGTTGTTCCCATGATGTGGGGACTCATCGTCATCGAACTCATACTTGTCGTCGCTATTTCTGCAGCGATCAACAAGATTTCTTCGACTGCGGCCGGAGGACTTTTCATCGGATACGCTCTGCTGAATGGAATCACGCTGGCGCCGATCTTCTACGTCTACGCGCAGTCCACCATCGCTCTCGCATTCATTTCCGCCGCAGCCATGTTCGCCGCGACGAGCGTTTACGGATATGCGACGAAGAAGGATCTTGCTTCCATCGGATCCTTCTGCTTCATGGCTCTGATCGGAATTATCGTTGCGACTCTCGTCAATTTCTTCCTGAAGAGCGCGATGCTCGACTATGCCCTCTCCTATCTCGGCGTCGCGGTTTTCGTCGGCCTCGCCGCTTGGGATACTCAGAAGCTGCGCATCATGTCCGAGCAGTTCGCTGAAAACGCTCAGAGCGAAGGCGTCCGCAAGGTCGCCATACTGGGCGCGCTGACTCTATACCTTGATTTCATCAACATGTTCCTTTTCCTGCTCCGCATCTTCGGAGATAGAAAGTGACTTCAGAGGCCTCTTCGCCTCTTTAGAGGATGAAAGGCGAGAAAAGAAAGACAAAAGCGAACAAGACCGATGCGGCGAAACGAATCCCGCGTCGGTCTTTTTTTTTGTTTTGCGAATCGCCTCCTTGAAGATTCGGCGTCCATCGGCAAGTTCCCTGGACATGCTTTAGGCATTTCAAGCAGCGCGGAGGCGAGAAGGAGACGGGCAGCCCGCTTTGCTGTCCTTTCCGCACTGCGCGAATCGCAAGATGCAGTCTGATTTCTGAACGGATTGCTTGGGGCAAGCGCACAAGTTCGCTGAAACGGCGAATTCGCTTTCCCTTTCAGGTAAGCTGCGAAAATGTCGAGGGCGCGAACGCTCTCTGTCTTCGATTTGCATGACACGAGCCGCTTGCAAAACCTCTGTACTGGCGTCGAGCATTTTTGCATTCGCGTATGCAAGACGCTTTCGCAACT
>CAZAAM010000245.1:0-1749 GCA_964483055.1 uncultured Victivallales bacterium | reverse complement strand
GGACTGCATTTCCGATGTCGCATTTCCTTTGGATGAAACGGATGAGCCGTGAACGTTCTTTTCGCCATCAAGCAGCATTTTCCGTATAGCGGCCTCCAGCAGGACTTCCTGCGCATGGCGGTGACGTGCGCAAGGCGCGGGGCGCGCGTCGTCTGTCTTTGCCTCGATTGGGAAGGGCCTCGCCCGAACGAGCTCGAAATTCGTCTCGTCCAGGAAGGAGAAAGTCTTGCCGAC
The DNA here is from genome assembly GCA_964483055.1 of uncultured Victivallales bacterium. Lineage (GTDB taxonomy): Bacteria > Verrucomicrobiota > Lentisphaeria > Victivallales > UBA1829 > UBA1732. Next base: position 1,515 of record CAZAAM010000245.1, on the reverse strand, counting down.
GCGTTCCGACGCGTCTCCGCCGAACTACGTCCGGTCCGCACGGTTTCCTTCGCGCTTTCGACCGGTGCGAACGCCGACTTCCATTTCGCCGGTTTCGACTGTCTGAAGCTTCTTGCCGAAAAAGGACTCCCTGATCCGGTTTCGATGCGAAGCGTCTCCTGCGACGACCTTGCCGACGAGGCTGCGATCTTTTCCGAAAGAGCTTCGACAAAGATCTTTTTCCTCACCAACGATCAGAAGGAACAATTCGCTCGAGCCTACGGACTCGGCGATGAGCGATTCCTTTATCTCCCGCCCGGCATGAATCCGGAATGCGGTCGCGTAACGAATCCCGACGCCGCGCGCGCCGCAAAACGTTCCGAATTCGGCGTCCGCGACGACGAAACGCTGATTCTTCTTGCCGCGCATGATTTCCAGGTCAAGGGAGCGGATCGGCTTCTGCGCTCCTTCGCGGATCTTCCGACCGCCCTGCGCTCGAAGACGAAACTGTTCCTGACCGGCTTCCTTTGGAGAACGGAATGCGAAGCGCTTGCTCGCGAGCTCGGCATTGCCGATCGCGTCCGATTCGACGGCGGACGGACGGATCTGCCTCAAATCCTCTGCGCCGCGGATCTCATGGTTCATCCGGCGCGCAGGGAGGCGGCCGGCAGCATTCTTGTCGAGGCGATAGCGTCCGGACTTCCGGTTCTCTGTTCCGGCGTCTGCGGCTTCAGAAACTTCGTTGAAGACGCGTCCGGGATCGTGCTTCCGGAGCCGTTCCGGCAAAGCGCGCTGACGGATGCTCTCCAAACTCTTCTGGAAAATCCCGCCGACCTCGCGCAGCGACGCGCGAAAACGCTCAATCTTGCCGCGAAAACCGATTTCACCCGCCGCGCGGATGTCGCGGCGGACTTCATCCTGAACGACGACCGACAAGACTTGCAGGAGAAAAGCCATGACCGACAAGACGCATGAAAAGATTCTGACGATCATAATCCCGCAGTACCGCACGCGCGATCTCACGAAGCTCTGCCTCCGCATGATTCGCGACAACGTCGATCTCAAGACCGTCGATGTCCTTGTCATCGACAACGGATCCGGAGACGATTCGCTCGACTATCTGAAAAGCGTTCCATGGATCCGTCTCATGGAGCGTCCGAAAATCGATGGCGAACCGCCTGCGGAACAACATGCGCGCTCTCTCGACATGGCGCTGGAAGCCGTTTCCACGCCGTTCGTCATGACGATTCACACCGATACGTTCTTCCTCGATGGAGAAGGCATCCCTTACATGCTCCGCGAACTTTGCAAGGACGACCGCATCGCCGGCGTCGGCAGCTGGAAGCTTGAACGGCATCCTCCCGTCAAGCGCTTTTTCAAGAAGATCGAGGACGCGTTTCAGCTGTTCGTCCTTTCTCCCCTTCGCGGACACGGCTTCGGGCGTCGGCGTCCCGAACTCCGCAATCATCATTACCTCCGCAGTCATTGCGCCCTCTACCGCACGGAACTGCTTAAGACCAGGACCAGCGGCTTCTG
>CAZAAM010000244.1:0-1764 GCA_964483055.1 uncultured Victivallales bacterium | reverse complement strand
TGACAACCTTTTCGCCTGGATGACCGGAGAGGAATGGGATCGCGTCCTGCGGACGGATTTGGATGGATTCTACAATGCGATCCAACCGCTCGTCGGTTCGATGATCGCTGCGCGAAAAGGCTGCGTCATCGCAATCGGAAGCGCGTCGGGGCAGGTCGGACGCGCGGGACAAGTGAACTATTCCGCCGCGAAGGCCGGTCTGATCGGCGCCGTCAAGGCCTTGGCGCAGGAACTTGGACGACGCGGAATCCGCGTGAATTTGGTCGCTCCGGGAGTCGTCGAGACGGAAATGACCAGCTCACTTCCGAAGGAGAAGATTCTGCCGCAAATTCCGTTGCGTCGCATCGGACGACCGGAGGACGTCGCCGCCGCAGTATCGTTCCTTGCCGGTCCCGCGGCCTCATATGTCACCGGACAGGTTCTTGCCGTGAACGGGGGCCTGGTCGTCTGATGGACGCGCCCAGGCATGTTCTGATCGCGGGGTCGGGTGCGGCGTCTCTGACCGCGGCATTGCTCTTTGCCAAGGCAGGAAGCCATGTCACGGTCGCGGAGGCGGCGCCGCATATCGGAGGCGCGATGCGCGGCTTTCATAGAGACGGCTTGCTGTTCGACACCGGATTTCACTTTACCGGAGGAATGGACGACGGCGGCGCGTTCGACCGACTGCTGAAGCTGCTCGGAATTCGTGACGAACTGGAGACGGAGTCGGTTCGGACGCGATTCCATTTCGCGGACACGGGTCGTTCATGGGTTTTGCCGCGCGGACGCGACGCAGTGCGCGACTTTCTCGCGGAGGGCTTCCCCTCGATGCGGGAGGGAATTTTTCGCTATTTTGAAGAAGAGCAGGGGGTTTTCGAGCGGACTGCACTCCTGACAAGTCTGCGCGTCGATTCTTTCGGCTTTGTGCCAGGCGCGGACAATGTCACGCTTGCCGAAAAGCTCGCCGCCCTGGGCGTCGAAGGGGAATGCGCGGCGATTCTTTCCGCCTTCATGACGTGTTACGGAACGCCGCCGGATGAAATCTCCTTCGCCGATCACGCGAGAATCTGCCGCAACATGTTCGATGGTCTCGTGCGATTTCGCGGCGGCGGTCAGGCTCTTGTCGACGCGATGATTCGCAAGGCGATTTCTTGCGGCGTGGAATTCCGCGTCGCGGCGGGCGTCGTCGCATTGGGAGGCGTGGAGCGCGGATGCGCCTCGCATGCGTTTCTTTCCAATGGAGAGAGAATCTCCTTCGATGCATGCGTTCTCGGCGTTCATCCGGCGACGATTTTGCATCTGCTTCCGGAGGATCGCCGCGGCATTCTTCCGGAGCGGCTTGCAGAAATGCACGAATCGAACGGTCTCTTCACCGCATACTTCCGAATCAAAGGGGATGAGCCGACATCCGCTGAATTTTGCGCGTCATTCGCGGACGACGACATCGGTTCCATTTATCGCGGACGCGGCTTCGAATCGGCCGGATTCATGACGGCGCGCGATCGCAATGACGGCATGCTGATCACTTTTCAATGCGAAGACGAAAGCGATCCCGTTCCGGATCGCGGTCCCGAATACGATTTGTTCAAGCGGCGTCATTTGGAGCAGGTCACGCGCTTGATTCTCAGAATGCGTCCGGATTTGGAAAATCGCTTGGTTCCGCTCGCGACTGCAACAAGTCGCACCTGCCGAGACTGGCTGCATTCCCCATTCGGATCCGCCTACGGCATTCGGCATGAAATTGGAAAGCCGGGAGTCTTCGGCCGTCTCCCCGTGCGAAATTGC
>CAZAAM010000243.1:0-1801 GCA_964483055.1 uncultured Victivallales bacterium | reverse complement strand
CAGGGACTTCAGTACGCGGTCGATGCGGTCGCGAATGTCGGAAACTGCTTCGTCGAGATTCACGCCCCAGTTGAACTGCACCCAGATGTTGCTGTTCTCTTCCGAAGAGGACGATCCGATTTCCTTGATGCCGGCGACCGCGCTGATCTGGCGTTCGATCGGACGCGTGATGAGCTCTTCCATTTCTTCCGGGCTGGCGTCATCGTAGGTCGTTGCAATGGAGCATGACGGATACTCCACTTCCGGATACAGGTCGACGGGAAGGCGCTTCAATGCCACTCCGCCAAGCACGATGACGATGCATGAGACCATCGAGATGAAGATGGGTCTGCGGACGGAAAAGCCTGCAACGCTCATAACGCGACGCCCTTCGAATTCGTCGATTCGTCCGTCGACGCCTCTGGCGCGTCGTCCTGTCCGGATTCCTTTGCGCGAACGTCTTTCTCCGTTGCGTCGTTCTTCTCTTCATGAGAGGCGGCTTCATCCATCGGTTTTTTTGCAAGCGCATCGGAAGCCAGCCCCTTTTCTCCGTTGCGCAAAGGCGCGAAGTTGCCTGCGGTCTCATGCGCATCGTCGGACTGACGCACGGTCACAGACTCGCTGAGCTCCTGACGGAAAGCTTCGGCGGAAGCGGCTTCCTTGCGCGCTTCCGCGACGGCGGAGGGATCCGCCGCAGGCGAAACGCCGTCGTTCGCCTGCGCTTCTTCCGCTTGCGCGAGCTCCTTCGCCTTCTGCGAAGATTCGCGGAGATCAGCAAGACGCTTCGCCATTTCCTCTTTGGAAAGAGCGGAGACGATCGCCGTCGCGCCATCCTTTAAAAGGTGATTGCCAACGGTGACGACCGGAAGTTGAAGCTCCGGCTCGACGATTTCCACCTTGTCGCGCAGCGCAATGCCGATCTTGACCGGAACGAAGCGCACGATGTTGGTTTTCGGGTCGTAGGTGTAGACGCCTTGACGATCGTTAACGGTCAGGAGGGCGGATGGAGGAAGCAGCTGGGCGTTCTTATGTTCGCTTAAGATGATGCGCACGCGGATGAACATGCCGGGCAGAAGCCGGTAGTCTTCGTTGGGAATCGTGATTTGCGCAACTAGAGTGCGGGTCGTTTCGGAGAGTTCGTTCGACATCATGGAAATGACGCCGTGAAAGACTTCGCCGGGGAAGGCGTCCGGCATGATTTCCGCCTCCTGTCCGAGGCGGAAGAAACGGAAGTCACGCTCGATGATCTGAATGCGCGCCTTGATTTTGTCGATGGAAATGATCTTTAGGATAGGCTTCCCCGTGGAGAGGAGCGCCCCCGTGTCGACATAGCGTTCTCCGACGTGGCGAAGCTCGGCGCCGGACGGCCAGTCCGCCTTGATCGTCGTATTGGCCAAGTCGCGCTGCGCGCTGATCAGCTTCGCTTCGCAACTGCGTATTTCCGCTTCGTACTGGGCCTTTTTGGCTTCCTGCACTTTGAGATTGCTTTCCGCTTTTTCATAATCGGAATAGCTGATCGCCTGGTTCGCCTGCAGTTTTTCCACGCGGCGAAATTCGGAAAGATAGAAGTTCGTCAAGTCGACCGCCTCCCGATATTTCGCGCGTGCGACTTCAAGTCCGGCTTCGGCCTCCTTGACTGCCTGCACGTAAGGCACGTCGTCGATTTTCGCGATCAGTTCGCCGCGGCGAATCGTATCGCCGATATCGAAATACAGGCTGAGAAGCCGGCCGGAGACTTCGGGATCGATATCGAAGCTGCTCCAAGGAAGAAGAGTCCCGGAAAAACGGCGATCGTCGATGATATGTCCGCGTTCAGGAAGGA
>CAZAAM010000242.1:0-1821 GCA_964483055.1 uncultured Victivallales bacterium | reverse complement strand
GCGATGCTGTCATAGGCGCCGCCCGCGATCAAAGGAAGCCCGCATCGTGCGAGGCTCTCCTGAAGGAAGGCGAGGTCGAAGCGCGCGTTGTGGGCGACCAGACGCGCGCCCTTGACGAAATCGAGAAAACGATAGCCCGCGTCCGTAAAATCAGGCGCGTCCGCCACCATGTCGTCGGTAATGCCGTGCACGGCGGTCAGACGAGCCGGAATCGGAACATGCGGATTGACAAGCGTCTCGAAACGTTCGATGGAGCTGTCGCGATTGATGCGGACGGCTCCGATTTCGATGATCCGATCGCGCGTCGGACTCATGCCGGTCGTTTCGAGGTCGAAGACCGCATAAGGTCCGGCGTCGAGCCAATTTCTTCCTTCAGGAGGCATATCCGTTCGGATGCTTTTGCATCCATTTCCAAACGGATTCGATGATCTTGCGCGGATCCTCGAGGCAGGGCTTCCATCCGAGCTGGGAGCGCGCCTTGCCGCTGCCGGCGATCAGACGCGGAGGATCGCCGGGACGACGCGGGGCGACGTCTGCGGGAATCGGATGTCCGGTGACGTCCCGGGCTGCGTCGAGAATCTGCTTGACGCTGTAGCCGCTGCCGGTTCCGAGATTGTAGTGTCCGCTTTCCGGGGCGTGCAAGGCCTTTTCATGAGCCTGCGCGAGATCGATGACATGAATGTAGTCGCGGATGCACGTCCCGTCCGGCGTATCGTAATCGTCGCCGAAGAGCATCGCCTTCTCGCGCTTGCCGGCTGCGACCTGCAGCAGAATCGGAATCAGGTGGGTTTCAGGATCATGGTCCTCGCCGTATTTTTCAGATGCGCCCGCGGCATTGAAGTAGCGGAGCGCCGCATACTTCAAACCGTGGATGTCGCTGTACCAGCGGAGGCACTTCTCGAAGCAAAGCTTGGACTCTCCGTAGGGATTGATCGGCTTCTGCGTCGTCGTTTCCAAGATCGGAATTTCATCGGGCTCTCCGAATGTTGCAGCCGTGCTGGAAAAGACAAAGCGCTTCACGCCGCCGGCGACCGCCGCATCCGCAAGATTGATCGCGTTCGCAAGATTGTTCTTGAAATACTTGCCGGGATTCTTCATGGACTCGCCGACGAGCGAAAAGGCTGCGAAATGCATCACTGCCTCGTAGCCGCCTTCCGCGACGGCCTTGAACAATTCGTCGCGCTGATCAAGATTCATTTTGATGAATCCGGCTCGCGGATCGACTGCTTCGCGGTGTCCGGTGATGAGGTCGTCGAGGACGGTGACCTCGTATCCATGATCCAGCAAGTATTCCGTGCAAACGCTGCCGATATATCCGGCTCCTCCGGTGACGAGAACTTTCATATCAGACTTTCTCCCAAGTTGAAAACGATTGTCAGCGGGTGTGCTCCTTGTCGAGCTCGCTTGCGGCGAGCGCGTAGCCGTGCGTCTTGTCCGGATTGATCGGACAAGGCTGAATCTTCCAAATCAAATCCGCATATTCCTGAATGCTTCGATCGCTGGAGAAGTAGCCCATCCCGGCGATGGTCTTCAAGCACTTCGCCGTCCAGGCCTTCTTGTCGCAGTACAGTTTCGCGACCTGCTCCTGCACCTCGCGATAGGACTCGAAGTCCGCCGCGACCATGTACGGATCGTAGTCCAGATTGTCGAGAATCGGGCGGAAGATGTCCAGTTCTCCGGGCGAGAAGAAGTTGTTGCGAATGAGATCCAGCGCGCGGGAAAGAAGCGGGCTTTTCGCGATGAACTCTCTCGGCGCGTACTTGCGTTCGCGCAACTTCTGCACTTCCTTCACGGTCATGCCGAAGATGAAGATGTTGTCCG
>CAZAAM010000241.1:0-1950 GCA_964483055.1 uncultured Victivallales bacterium | reverse complement strand
CGGAAGGGCCGCATCAATATGGTCGTTGAAGAAAAGTCGATTCATTGCCTGCGTTTCCTGCCCGCCCTTTTCACAAGGTTCCATTCCGGAATGTCCGCTTCATTTTTGACGCATGGTTTCGATATTGCATATTCTTTTCTCTTCTTCGTCTCGGAGGGAGCGGAAGAGGTCCGCGATCGTCGTGGCGATGGAAACGACGCCTTTTCTTTGAAACTCGTCGAGGAACGCGACGCCGAGAAGCTTGGCGTATTCTTTCCGCATGGCTTCTTCCCCCCCCTCTTCGAAGATGTTGGCGTAATATCGCCAATGGGAGCCCGCGGACGGCGGAGCCGAAGACAGCGCGTAGGCATGTGCGCCGTCGACGGTTTTTCGAATGAAATGCCGCAATCCGCGCCAGTTGTAGTGATAGATGACGATGTCTTTTTGAAATCCTTCGGACGGGTCGTCCATTTTCACGCCGCCGTTTCCTTCGCGAATCATGCGATAGCCGTCGGTCCGATGCACGACCTTGCGCCCGACCTTATGAACGGGGTAACGGCCGAGTCCGGGATGATTCCTCACGGTTCGCATGACGCGGAAGACCGATTCCTCGACGGCGCATGCGACTTCCTCGTTCGGCGAAAACATCGGATGATTCCAGCAGTAGAGGACGTTGCGTCGTTCCTTCGCAAGGGCGTTCTTGAAGTTTCCGCTGCGGCAGAAAAAGAATTCGTCGGCATCCGCGTTGATGATCCAGTCCGCCTTGAAACGGTCGCGTGCGATGCGGATCATGGAATCGACGAGCCGCTGCTGCGGATAATTCGGCGCATCGTCGAAAAGAATTTCCTTGACGAGCCCCGCGGCCTGATACCGCTTCAGAATTTCTCCGGTGCCGTCCGTGCTTCCGTTGTCCGCGACGATGACGCCGTCGACGCCCATGGCGCGATGAAAGCGCAGGTTCCATTCCAGAATGTCCGCTTCGTTTTTGACGAAGAGCGTGAGGAAGACCCGGGGGTTGTCGATCGGGGGGAAGTTCGTGCGGAGACGGAAGTCGCGCAGGCTGCGTCGCCGGAGTTCGTCGGGAACGAAGTTTGCGGCAAGCCTGACGGCCGGGGCGACGACCGCATTCGCCAAAGTGCGGAACAGGGAGGGATTCATAGCGATTCCTTTCGTTTCAAATCGCGGTGAGATTGAGGCGTGCAGGAAAGACGAGGAAACAGGGATTCATAGCGGTTCCTTCCGTTTCAAATCGCGTGCTGCGCGCCTGGCCGTTTGCAGAAATTCGTTCGCCGCCGCGCGAACGGCCGCCGCGTCTGCCCGTCGCGCAAGGTCTTTCGTCGCCGTCTGCAATTCGCGCAGGACGTCTTGAAGCTCCTGCAGGCAGGCGGCGAGCTCGGCGCGTTCCAGCGCGTCGTCGAAATCCTTTCGGATTCTGGCGAGCGGAATGCGATCCTCCATGTCGAGACCGCCGGAGGCCGTCTGAACGTCGAGTCCGTACGGCGTCGGCGTCACGCGCCCGACAAGGCGTCGTCGCGCGTTGGTCAGCGCGAATCCGCCGTCGCCGAAGGGAGAGGCCGAAAAGCCGGGGAATTCGGCGAGAATGTCTTCGACGGCCTTGTTCAGAAGAGCGCGGCGCGTTTCCATGGGAATGGAGGTCATGGCCGTTCTCCTGTCAGGCGCGGAAAGCGAATCGCGGAAAGGAGGGAAGGGACGACGTCCGCCGGACATGCGGCATGCGCGGGGGAGAAGAAAACGGCATTCGCCGAAAGCGCCCCGCGGCGGATGGAAAATAGTGTTTTGCCGAGGAGCGAAGGAGCCTCAGGTCTGAGCGGCGTCAGGACCGTGATGTCGGAAACGAGGCTTTCGCCGGAAATGCTTCGGCGCGATGAAAGCAAGCCTTTATTACTTGATAAAGTTAATAAAGGCTTGCTTGCTTGCTTGCTTGCTTGCTTGCTTGCTTGCTTGCTTGCT
>CAZAAM010000240.1:0-2008 GCA_964483055.1 uncultured Victivallales bacterium | reverse complement strand
GCGAGGGGAAGAAGCTCGTCGAAGGAGATGTACACCATGATTCCGGCGACGCCCGCGAAGACGACCGCCAGAATCGTCGCGGACAGAAACGGCATCAGGAGAAGCCATGCGAGAAGCGCCCCCGCAGGTTCGGCGATTCCGGAAAGAAACGACCATAAAAACGCCTTCCTGCGGCTCCCTGTCGCGTAGTAGATCGGAACCGACACAGTGATCCCTTCCGGAATATTGTGAATCGCGACCGCCAGAGCGATCGAGATTCCGGTCGCTGTGTCGCCGAGCGCAGAAGCGAACGTCGCAGCTCCTTCTGGGAAGTTGTGAAGCCCCAGGGCAAGCGCGAACAGAAGTCCGCCCCGGTGAAGCTTGCTTTTCCGTTCGTTCGCGTCCATCTCTTCCACTTTCTTCACTTCGTGCGGATTTTCGTCCTCCGGAACAAGACGGTCGATAAGCATCGACAATGCGATCCCGCCGAAGAAGGCCGCCATCGCGATCAGACCGCCCGCAGGCTTTCCATGCAGATCAAGCAACGACCGTTGCGCGCCTGTCAAAAGCTCCGCAAAGGAAATATAGACCATGACGCCCGCTGAAAAGCCGAGCGACGCGGTCAGAAACTTCGTGTCAGAGCGGTTGGAAAAGAACGCCAGGCAGCTTCCGATGCCCGTGGCCAGTCCCGCAAGCAGAGAGAGACCGAGACCTAAAAGAACTTGATTCGTCGATACGATTTCCATGATTTGATGATACCGTTCCCCTTCCTTCTTTTTTCTTTCTCAAGCGCGACCAGGCTTCCCGCCCTCCCCGGTTTCAGAAATCCGCTTAACGACGCGAAATGCGTCATTCCGGCTTTCGCGCCTCCATGCACAACATTCCCGAATTGTCCGGACCGCTGAAGACGCGCGCCGTTTCGATCAGCCCGGCAGCTGCGAAGAAGCCGGCGATGTCGGCGGCGGAATGGATTCGCATGCCTTTCAATCGGTCGGAATAGCGTCGTCCTTCCTCTTTGTCGGCGCAGTCGCAGCAGACGACGAAGCGTCCGCCCGGTTTCAAAATGCGGGCGACCTCTTGGAAGTCCTTCTCCGGATCAGGCCAGAAATAGATCGTTTCGGACGCCGTCGCCAAATCGAACGAATTCGAATTCCATGGCAGAGAGGAGACGCTTCCTTCTCGAACATCCAAACGTCCTGCGCAAATTGCGTCGCGATTCATTCGACGCGTCCGCTTCACGGAAAGCGGCGAATAGTCGACGCCGCAGAAGAATGCATGCGGAGCCAAGGAGAGCATTTCCCGAAGAAAGCCGCCGCCCCCGCATCCGATGTCCAGTACGCGACCGCACGACGGAAGCGCGACATGACGGAGGGTGAAATCCCACAGCGGACGATGCGTCCGATTCATTTTCCGGAATACAAGAAAGCTTCCGGGGAAAACGCCGGGCCGCACGAAATTCTGCTTCCACTTCCAATAGAGCCAGGACATGCCGATTCCTTTTGCGTTGATTTCGACAATGGGGCAATATACAGTCGTTTTTCGTTTTATCAAGCCGTCAAAAGACTCTTTGGCTTCGCATCCGGTTCGCTTGACGCATGCATGCTCTTGGGGGAGACCTTTGCAAAGCAAGCCGGCTCGTTCATGGACGGCTCGCCTGCCGGGTCGGATTCCGACTGAACATGGACTGATTTGCGGTCAGCTTCTTCGGGCGCAGGCGCAGCCGCCAGGCGATGTGCTCTTTTTCGAAAATCCGGCGTGAGAACGCTTGTCTGCATTCTCATTTCCGTCAAAACGCCGAATTTTTCCGTTTTTTCGAAAAAAACGGATTGAATTAGAGCAGCTCTAGCGTATAATGTATGAGTGTTTTACAAAAATGAACGTTCCAACGACTCGGAGGCTGCCCGACGATGAAACGAAACGCACTATGGAAAACCGCGCGCGTCGCCATCGCAGTTCTCGTTTTTCTTGCGAGTTGCGCCGTTTTTTCCGGACTGCATGCGAAAGCTGCCATTCTCCTGCATGTCCAAGC
>CAZAAM010000239.1:0-2015 GCA_964483055.1 uncultured Victivallales bacterium | reverse complement strand
TTTCCGTTCGTCCAGTCGAAGCCGCCTTTTTCCACGACGATGCCGCCGAGACTCACCGCATGTCCGTCGATATATTTCGTCGCGGAATGCGTCACGATGTCCGCTCCGTAATCGAACGGATTGCACAGATACGGGGATGGGAAGGTGTTGTCCACGATGAATGGAACGCCGAGGATCTTCGCCGCTTTGGCGTATTCATCGAAGTCGATGACGTTCAGCGAAGGATTCGTGAGTGTTTCGGCGAACAGTGCGCGCGTGTTCGGACGGGCGGCCGCGAGGATTTCATCCGCCTTCGCATCGTGCGGGACCAGCGTCACATCCACCCCCATCTTTTTCAAGGTGTTGGTGAAGAGAGCCACTGTGCCGCCATAGAGAGCAGCGCTGGAAATCACATGTCCGCCCGCCGGGCAGACGTTCATGACCGCGAATGTGTTCGCCGCCTGACCTGAGGAAAGAGCGACCGCTGCAACGCCGCCCTCCAATGCGGCGACCTTGCGTTCGAATGCATCGACCGTCGGATTCGCGAGACGCGTATAGAAGAAGCCGGATCTCTTCAGATCGAACAGCTGGGCGACGCTATCGGCGTTGTCATAGGCGAAGGTCGTGCTTTGATAAATTGGAAGAACGCGCGGTTCTCCGTCCTTGGGCTCCCAACCGCACTGGATCGTTTTCGTTTCAAATTTCCAATTCTTTTCCATAAGACAGCATATCTCCTTTTCTCGCCGCATCGACTATTGATTGAAAAGAAAATTATTTACAAAATATACCGCAAAAACGGTAAAAAGCAACAGGAACGCATGAAAAATTGCCTCGCGAGGCGTATGCGCCGACTCAATGAATCCGAGTCCTCTATCGTCCCCGGTCCAGGAGGCTTTTCGCAACAAGAATGTCCCTTGCGAAGGAAAGACATGCGTCCTTGCGCAACGATTCCTCGTCATCAAATTGATTCAAAGCGACTTGCGGAAACGGATCCATTGCAAAATCAGGCTCTCCTTTCCAAGAAAGAAAATCCGCTTCGCCCGGTTTGATCGCCGGGATGCGCCACTTTCCGTCCGCCGCGGAAACGACGATGAACGGGAACGCCTCTCCTCGCGTCGGGCGCCCGATCCAGACGCATTCCTTTCGCAGAAAAGGAACGAGCAGTTCGGAGGATCCGGTCGTGCGCCCGGACGTCAGGATGCAAAGCGGACGCCCCGTTGCGCGCAACGCCAAGGCGAAGTCCTTCCAAATCTCTTGGTCGCCGCCAATGCAGGCGCGAAGATCGACAATCAGTCCCGCCGCGCCTTTTTGAGAACGGGGAAAATCGCCCGTCTTCAAGATGTCAAGGGACGCGGCGTCGAGACGGTCGATGCGCAGGCAAAAGACGCGCCCGTCCGCAAGTTCAAAAACCGATGCCGGAATGATGTCATCCGAATCGGGAGACGCGGAGGGGGCTTCCGTTTCGACAAGAATTCCGGCGTCAAGCGCTTGGAAAAGCGCAGTCAGAGTTTCGACGCGCGAACGCGACTGGAGCTTTTCATACAGAATCGGCGAAACGTTTCGAATCTCATGCATGAGGGTTTGAAAATCGTTTTCCAGAGCTGTCGATTCCGGCGACTCCGGCGCAGGAGACGAGGCATCGGGTTCGGAAGACTCGAAAAAAAGGGAAGAATCCGAGGCATCCGGGGAAACAGGGAAACCCGATGAATCGGGCGACTTCATGGATTCGGTTGAACCGAAGGAAGATGCGGCTTCCGTTTCCGGCGGAGATGAAGCAACGGCAGGAACGGACTTTTGGGTCTGCAAGGACGGTTCGACGAGAGTTTTTTTCGGAACGTCGGACGCAAGCGCATGAAAAGCGACGCTCAGAGCAAGCGAAAAAAGGAATGCAAGGCGAACATGCGGATTCATGATAAGGGCGAATCTCCTCGTTTCGTAAATCGGGATTGCCGGGCGCTGCGACAAGCCGCGTCGTCGGTCATGTTCTGGAAACGGCGAAAAATATCACGCGAACGCGTGATTGTCAAGGTTCGCGT
>CAZAAM010000238.1:0-2030 GCA_964483055.1 uncultured Victivallales bacterium | reverse complement strand
CAGACTTCGTTTCATTCGGATTTCCGTGCGATTCGCCGGACGAACGAAAAGACGAGTCTTTCCCTGTTGCCTGCAAGCGGGAACGGACTCCGCCGAATCGTCATGGCGCATGCGCCTGCGCGACGCTTTCCCATTCCCTCTGCAAAATGTCCTTCGCGAGCCTGCAACGCAAAAATTCTTCGTTTGCAGGCGCATGCACGGCAAAACAAAGAGGATCGGAAGCGACGATTCGGGCTTCCCTGATTATCATGAAAATGCGCATGCGAAGCTTGAACCGCACATTTGCGCTGAAAGACGAAGGCGGCTCTTTGGCGAAGCTTCTGAATTGGAAAAAGAAAAAAGCGGATTCCGAACAAAACAGAAACCCGCGCGAAAGCATAAAAAAAATGGTACGCCCTCAGGGATTCGAACCCTGGACCCAATGATTAAGAGTCATTTGCTCTGGCCAGCTGAGCTAAGGGCGCACGATTGATTATGTATTTACTATAGTCCTTTTTCGGAAAAAGTCAAGCGCGTTTTCAAAAAAAGCAAAATTATTTCAGGGGCTCGCCCCCGTTCAAGGGAGATGGAATCAGGCGAATGAAAGCGCGGTCGGCACGGCGCGACACGACGAATCGGCGATCCACAGCCAGAGAGTGACATGGCGCGCGCAAAACTCCGCCGTTCTGATTTTAATTTATAATCGCATTGGCTTGAAGGTTCTTGCAGTTCTGCCAATTCGTCAAGAGGCAGGATGACGAATGCGTCCATGCCTTCTCGCAATGCAGGCAAAAGATCGCATGCGGACGCGCGGGATATCGGCTTCGCCCTTGCGCAAGGATGAAAAGAGTCCGATTATTTCAGCTTCTGCTGGAAAAGCGGAATCGCCATTTTCGGATTCGCCTTGCCGCGGCTTAGCTTCATCAGCTGACCGACAAGATACTGCAGCACGGCCGTCTTTCCATCGCGATACTGCTGCACCTGAGCCGGATTCGCAGCAATGACCTGATCGATGAGAGCCAGAATGGCTCCTTCGTCGGAAACCTGAACGAGCCCCTTCTCCTCGACGATCGCCTTCGGATCGCGCCCGGTTGCGAACATCTCCTCGAAGACGGCCTTCGCCGTCTTGGAGTTGATCGTGTCCGCCTGAACAAGATCCGCAAGCGCGGCGAGCTGTTCGGGACGCGTTTTGCATTCCGCAAGCGTGGAAGAAGTCTCTCCTAAAAGTCTCAGAAGCTCGGAGGCGAAAAGATTCGCGACCGTCTTCGGATGCTTCGACCCGGCGACGGCCTTCTCGTACCACTCCGCATAGGAACGTTCGGAAGTCAAAACAGATGCGTCGTATTCCGTCAGCCCGAAGTCGCGCACATAGCGGGCGCGCTTGTCGGACGGGGATTCCGGAAGATTGCGGCGGATCTCCTCCAGCTCCTCGTCGGTAAAGACCGCCGGGAGGAGATCCGGCTCCGGAAAGTAGCGGTAATCATTGGCGTTCTCCTTCGTGCGCTGGACGATGGTTTCACCGAGTTCGTCGTTCCAGCCGCGCGTATCCTGCACGATGCGCTCTCCGCGTTCAAGCGCGACGATCTGCCGCCGGATTTCATACTGGATTGCTCTGTGCGCCGCACGAAAGCTGTTGAGATTCTTGATTTCGACTTTCGTGCCGAATGCGGTTTCGCCGCGCTTGCGCAGAGAGATGTTGACGTCGCAGCGCATCTGTCCCTTTTCCATGTCGCAATCGCTGACTCCGGCGTACTGCATGATCTCTTTCAGGGCGCATAGATAGGCGTATGCCTCGTCGGCGGATCGCATGTCCGGCTCGCTGACGATCTCAAGAAGCGGCACGCCGGATCGGTTGTAGTCGAGTCCGGTGCAATTGGAGAAGTGGACGGATTTGCCGGGATCCTCCTCAAGATGAATGCGCGTCATGCCGATCCACTTGTCGGCAAGCGGTTCTCCGCTGAAGCCGATTCCGGACACATGGATTCGGCCGTGAAGGCAGATCGGCAGGTCGTACTGCGTGATCTGATAGTTCTTGACAAGATCCGGATAAA
>CAZAAM010000237.1:0-2074 GCA_964483055.1 uncultured Victivallales bacterium | reverse complement strand
GACGAAGCGATCGCGTTCCATCGTCGCGTCCAGCACCGGATGGCGCCCGGCGACGATATGGAGGACGTCGCCCGAGGAAACGCGGGGACGGCAGTAGCGTCCGCGCGTCGCGCAGTCTGCAAGGGCGGCAAGGACGTCGAGTTCGGCGACGGCGGAGGCGGCGCGCTGCACGGCGGGAGTGAAGGTCTTCGCGAAGAGGCGGAGCTCTTCGAACAGCTGAGCCTCCAAAGCGCGCGCCTTGTCTTCGGCGCCCAGGATCCGGCTTTCCATCTCCTTGAGCTCCGGAGTAATGAAGCGCTCTCCGTTGGCGAGCGTCTGCTTGCGGACGTAGTCGTTCGGCACATGCGCAAGATTCGCTTTGGAAACTTCAATGTAATATCCGAACACCTTGTTGAAATGCACTTTCAGCGATTTGATGCCGGAACGCTCCTGCTCTTTCGCCTGAAGTTCGGCGATCCATTTCTTTCCGTCCGTGATCGCCGTCCGAAACAGGTCGAGTTCCTGATGAAAGCCGGAACGAATGTAGCCTCCGTCCGACATGTTGGCAGGCGGGTCGTCCGCCAGCGAAGCGTAAAGCCGTTCGGTCAGTTCGGAAAAGTCGCCGATGCGTTCCTGAATCCGCTGAATCAGCGGCAGATCGTAAGCATTGAGAATCGTCCGCAGCCCAGGCAGGACGGACAAGCTGTGCGCGAGCGCAAGCAGGTCGCGAGCGTTCACGCCGCCGGCGTTGAGCTTCGCCGTCAGTCGCTCCATGTCGCGAATGCTCGACAAAGTCTCCCGCACCTCCTCTCGCGTCAGGGCCTCGTCGTAGAAAAGCGCTACGATGTCCTGACGCTCCACGATCTTTTCAACGTCGCGCAGGGGCTTCAGCAGCCAGTCGCGCATCAGGCGTCCGCCCATGGCGGTCATCGTGCGATCCAGCGTCTGAAGCAGGGTTCCGTCGCGCGTCTGCCCGTGCAGAGATTCGACAAGCTCCAAATTCCGCTGGCAGATCGGATCAAGACCGAGATACTGCTCGCAGAAGTTTCTTCGAATCGAAACAATATGTCCCGTGTTCTTTCGCAGATTCTCCGAGGCGTAATGCAGCACGGCGCCGGCGGCGCGCACGCCTGCCTGACAGTTCTTCAGACCGAAGCCGTCCAGCGTGGCTACGCTGAACTGACGCTTCAGCAGATCCTCGGTCTGCTCCGGGAGAAAGATCCAGTCGTCGAGCGGAGACCACAGGACCGGATGCGCCATGCGCGGCGTCTCTTCGCCGCCCGACGCCTCCCATGCATCGTGAAGCGACTGCGGAATCAAGCACTCCTTCGGCTGAAGGCGCTGAAATTCGCTTTCCAAGTCCGTCCGGCTCGAAAGGACTTCCGTCTGAAATTCTCCCGTGCTGATGTCGAGCCATGCAAGACCGAACGAATTCTTTTCCTGCACGAGGGCGCAGAGAAAGTTGTTCGCTCCCGGCTTCAGAAGGGTGGAATCGAGGATCGTGCCCGGCGTGATTATACGTGCGATCGCACGCTCCACGATGCCTTTCGCGAGCTTCGGATCTTCCATCTGCTCCGCGATCGCAACCTTCATCCCGGCGTCCAGCAATTTGGGCAGATACGCTTCAAGCGCGTGGTACGGCACGCCGCACATCGGATATCCCGCGCGACGCGTCAGAACGACTTCCAGGACGGGCGCGGCCTTCACCGCGTCGTCAAAGAACATTTCATAAAAGTCGCCAAGCCGGAAAAGCAGAATGGAGTCGGGCGGCGTCTCCGACTTCACCTTCAAGTACTGCCCCATCATCGGGGTGATTTTTTCCGGCCCCATGTCCTCGCGCTCTCCTTAATGAAAGATAAAGAAAAAACGAAAAATCCCGGACGCTCAAAACGGAAGGTCGTCCGTTTCCTCCTTGCATTCTCCTGCATGCGACGTCTTTGCTCTTGCGGCGCGAGCGCGCCCGGCGGACTGCTGCGGAGGCGCAGGCGCGTCGTCCGGCAAAAATTCGGCGGCCTTTGCGACGGATGGATCGAAATCGGTCCACGTCGGACCTGCAGCGTCATCGCCGGTCAGCGTTTCGATCTTCCGCTTCAGT
>CAZAAM010000236.1:0-2106 GCA_964483055.1 uncultured Victivallales bacterium | reverse complement strand
CTTCTCGTGGGGCGCCTTCACCTTGAACAACGCCATGCCGCGCTCGATGTGCGTCAAAGCGGACACATCCTCCACTTCGATTACGTCTACGAGCTTGTTCAGCTGCTTGCGGATCTGCTCCAGCACGTCTGCCGTTCCGTTCGTGACAATGATCATGCGCGACTTCGTCAGATCGTGCGTATGGTTGACGGACAGCGACTCGATATTGTAGCCGCGTCCGCTGAAGAGTCCGGCGATGCGCGCCAGAGCTCCGAATTTGTTTGCGACAAGCACGGAGATCGTCGCGCTCTGCTTGGTTTCCTTGGGATCGCACATGTTTTCGTTCTCCTTCCCGTTTTTTCAGGCGCGCACCACGCGCTTGACGTTCTTCTTTCCAGCCCGCGCCAAAAGGGCGCCATCCTTGAAATCCGACGGCAGAATCCGTTTGGCGATGTCGCCGATCCGCTCCTCGCCGCAGTATGCGCCGCCGCCCTGAATCAGACGGCGAGCTTCGCCGTTGGACTTGCAAAGTCCGACCTGAACGAACAGCGAAACAGCATCGATTCCTTCTTCCGGAATCGCGATTTCAACCGTCGGGAGATCCGCGATGGCGGCTGCTCGCGCGGCGTCGATGTTTACGCGCGCAATCGCGCTGGAGGTCGGAATCGCGTTGTCGGGATCGGCGAAGCCGAACTTGGCGCCGGCGGCGCAAAACGACTTTTCAGCCGCAGCCGCGCCATGGGCGAGCGCAGTCGCCTCGTAGGCAAGAATCTCCTTCGCCCGGTTGACGTTCGTCTCGCACAGTCTTGCGATTTCGTCCATAGGCAGGCTCGTGAAATAGCCCATCAGCTTCTTCACGTCCGCATCGTCCGCGTTTCGCCAAAACTGGTAGTAGTCGAAGATCGGCGTTTTGTCCGGATCGAGATAGACGGCGCCTCCGACGGATTTGCCGAACTTTTCGCCGTTGGACTTCATCAGCAGCGGCATGGTGAAGCCATAGGCCTCCTTCTGTTCGATGCGCCGGATGAGCTCCGTGCCGCAGGTGATGTTGCCCCACTGGTCCTGTCCGCCGATCTGAAGACGGCAGCCGTATTCCCGATTCAGCACCAGATAATCGTATGCCTGGAGGCACATGTAATTGAATTCCAAAAAAGAAAGCCCTGTTTCAAGCCGCATTTTCACCGATTCCGCCGTCAGCATGCGATTGACGCTGAACTTGCTCCCGATGTCACGGAGAAAATCCAAGTAGAGCATGTTCGCAAACCAATCGGCGTTGTTGACGAACGTCGCGTTGTCCAGCGAAATGAAATGCGCAAGCTGCGTCTTCAGGCAGGAGACATTGTGCGCGACGCGTTCGCGCGTCAGAATCGGACGCGCCTCGGACTTGCCGGAGGGATCGCCGACGAGACCGGTCGCCCCGCCGACCAAAACCAGCGGATGGTGCCCAGCCTTTTGAAGATGCCGCATCGCCATTACGGGAAGCAGATGCCCCACGTGCAGGCTGTCTCCGGTTGGATCGAACCCCGCGTAGAACGTGACGGGTCCCTCGTCGAAAAGCTTGCGGAGTCCCTCCGCATCCGTGCACTGATAAAGGAAACCGCGTTCCTGAAGAATGTCGAAAGCATTGGTCGTCATGAATCGTCCTTCCAAAAAAATTGAAAACTGAATATAATAGCTCGTTTCCGCGTTTTTGCAAGCGGCATCCCTTGCCGCAATCGTGTTTTTCCGTCTTTTTCACCGCAGCATTGCATCGCAACAAACATCTCCTCAAGCTTGCCGATGACGCTCTTCGAAAACCAAATCCTCGAAATTTCATTCTTTGCTTCATCCGTTATTTGGCATTTGAGGGAAAACTGCGTATAATATGGTTTGGAGAAGGTTCTTGCAAACGCGTCGGACAATAAGGAAAGGAGCGCGGCCTGCATGGATATCGACATGCCAACCGGAACGGAAACCATTCTGGTCGTGGATGATCAGGAAACCGTGCTCGACTTTCTGATCGAGGCTCTGAGAAATCTCGGCTACTGCGTCCTGCTCGCAGAAAACGGCGAGGACGCCGTGACGATCTATCGGGAAAATCCGAAGCAGATCGATCTCGTCCTGCTGGACATGGTGATGCCAAGGCAG
>CAZAAM010000235.1:0-2131 GCA_964483055.1 uncultured Victivallales bacterium | reverse complement strand
GGACTCGTCACGCTCATGGATGCAGCGCGCAAGGCGCGCGTCAGACGCTTCGTCTATGCGTCCAGCTCCTCCGCCTACGGAGACGAGCCGAATCTTCCCAAGACCGAATCGCGCATCGGCGAGCCGCTTTCCCCTTACGCAGCAAGCAAGCGCGCCGGGGAGCTTGCCGCCGCATCGTTTTATCGCGTTTACGGCCTGGAAACGATAGGCTTTCGGTATTTCAACGTCTTCGGACGCCGTCAGAACGTGCGCGGTCCGTACGCCGCGGTGATTCCCCTGTTCCTCAGAGCCATGATGCGCGGAGTGCGGCCTGTCATTCATGGCGACGGAACCAACAGCCGAGACTTCACCTACATTGACAACATCCTCCGCATCAATGAACTCGCGCTTCTGACCGAACATCCCGACGCGCCCGGCTCCGTCTTCAACGCCGCATGCGGAGAGCGCACCGACCTTAACGAACTCTTCCGGCGGCTGCGCGACGCGCTTGCGGAATATTTTCCCGATGTTGCGAACATCGAACCGGAATACGGCCCGAGACGCCCAGGAGACGTTCCGCACAGTCTCGCCTCCATCGACAAGGCGCGCGCCGTTCTCGGATATGAGCCGATCATCCGCATCGCGGAAGGGATTCGTCGCACCGTCGCATGGTTCTGGGAAAACCGCCGCATCTTTGATGAATGAGCTTTCCGCAGGAACGTACGGAAACGACCGCGCTCCAAGAATGAACAGACGACGAACATCAAAGCGGAGCGACGAGCAGCGAAGCGGCGAAGACGGGGTCATGCTTCTGCAGCAGTCCGTCGTCGAGGCTTTGGAACGAAGGACGAAACGGGCTGCTCAGGGATCTTGAGCATGAAAAGAAAGAACTGGAATCGTCCGACGCAGGCGCGATCCGCCGCCTTTGGCGACGAGCGAGCGGAACGGATGCGACTTCATCCGTCTGCGAACGTCATGCCAAGTTCCGTGCGAACGACAATCTGCGAACGGCGCAAATTCCTCCTTCATCGACATCGAAACGATTGAAGAAAAGGATTTGACGGGATTCGCGTGACATTGCGGACGCGCGTCAGGCTTCAAATCTTGCGTCGCGACTCATCCAGGAAATCGGAGCATGTCCCGCCCGGCATTCCGACCTGCGGAACAAGACATGCGACGACGCGTCATCCCTTCCTGCGGAGCCGACGGCGCGGAAGGAAAAGGCGGAACGGCTTGCGCAGACACGCGATCTGCCACTTGGTCAGCGTCGTGCAGGCCGAGAACAGCAATCCTGCCGGCGCCGGCAAGAACATTTCATGTCCGAAGCGTTTCAGTGCGACGGCGCCGATCGCAGCTCCCGCAATGAAAAACAAAATCATCGAATAGTGCAGCGAGGCTGCCTTCAACCCGCTTCGATCGCCTTCGAAGATGCGCTTCTGAATCGCCTCCGACGCGCTCTTCAGGTTGCCCGTGCAGATTGTGGAGGCGAACGGAAGTCCGCGCACTCGGCGAAATGTCTGAACCTGCAATGCGCAGATAAAGGAAATCCGCGCATTGACTGCGAAATCCATATGCCCATATGGAAGGAATATCACCGGAAGCGGACAGAGGATCTCCAGCAGGAGCGTCGTCTGACGCCGGCCGTATCGGCGCGATTGTGCAGATGATTCTGAATGATCTCCGCGACGAAGATCCCTGCGGCATAGAATGCGATCGCCAGCAGATACTTGGCGCATGCGCTCCATTCCAGTCGCGCCGCGCTTAGTCCGAACAGAACCATGTTCCCCGTCACGGCATTTGCAAAGGCATGACCGCGATAGAGATAAGCGTAGAGGTCCAAAAGCCGCCGACCGTGCAAAGAGCCGCGGCCGATGCGAACTGCTCCGTATTGGATTTTGAGGTAAACATCGGGGGACCTCCCGTTGTTGAAATTCCAAAACAAAAGAGCGCGGATGCCCGGTCGTCACAACACGAGCAAAGTCGTCGCCATCGCAAGCATTCCCAGAATCAGTCCGCAAATCGACAGGTGATGATGCCCATACTCATGAGCGAGGGGAAGAAGCTCGTCGAAGGAGATGTACACCATGATTCCGGCGACGCCCCCGAAGAAGACCGCCAGAATGATCGCGGACAGAAACGGCATCAGGAGAAG
>CAZAAM010000234.1:0-2141 GCA_964483055.1 uncultured Victivallales bacterium | reverse complement strand
TTTTTCCTTCCAGTCCGGAGCCCACAGCTGCTCGCTCGCGTTGCGGTCGCACTGACTGCTCATCAGCTCCAGAAGCTTCTTGCGGGCTACGCCGATCACGTCCCTGGAAAGCGGCTTGAAGCGCGGAAAGGCATACGGCTTGATCACCTTGCCGGGATCATCGCCTTCGCGCGGCTGGAAGAGCGGATTCGTATGCGTGTAGATTCCATAGATTCCTCGCGCGCCGCCGTCCGAAGCGCCGATATGAATCGTAATTTGCTCCTTGTCCTTCGTCAGCTCCAAGGGGATGCCGATCGTTTGATAGAAGAAGGAGCCGGGGCGGCGTCCATGAATGCCGCCTTCGTCCAGATTGCAGTGCGGCTTGTATTCCGTTCCGTTTTCGTCGCAGAGGAATGCGACGCCCCTCGTGCCGCCTCCTCCTTTATGGCGAACCGTCAGAAACGTCTGCTTGTCCGGCGAGACGCGAACGACGACCTTCAAGCGGGCTTCCG
The DNA here is from genome assembly GCA_964483055.1 of uncultured Victivallales bacterium. Lineage (GTDB taxonomy): Bacteria > Verrucomicrobiota > Lentisphaeria > Victivallales > UBA1829 > UBA1732. Next base: position 1,650 of record CAZAAM010000234.1, on the reverse strand, counting down.
TGGAGTTCGCTTGCAACTCCCAATACGTTTTGTTGAATTCGGAATCGATCTTTTTTTCGACCTTTCCGACGGGCGTGATGCGAACAGCCTCTGCGGCGGAAAGAAACGGTGCGGCGCAGACGAGCAACGCGGCGCAGAAGGCAATCATGAAGCTTGACGATGATTTTCGATGCATGACGACAGTTCCTTGACTACTGTTTTTTTAAAATTTAAAATTAGATTCGAGCTCCTTTTATAGAATTATACACATGAATTCACAAAAATATTACATCAAATCCCCATTTTTGGCAAAATTCGTTCATTTTTTTTGCCGCATGATGCGTCGCTCTTCATGTCCGCGATTTCCGCCCTCTTGTTTTTCTCCTGCGGAATGCAATGAAAAAAATTCTTTTTTCAGGTTTGAAGAAGAGGAAGCTTCCGCTTCCGCCGCGCTTAAAGCAAAAAAAAAGCTCCGCCGAACGATTTCGTTCGGCGGAACGCGGATTGTCGATCCCCTCCTGCAAGGGAAACAGGATGGGGCGTTTTCGTCATTTCCTCTTGACGACGATAGTCGTTTGCGCCGGAAGCGTGAAGCTCTTCTTGACCTCCTTGCCCGTGGCGAGGTCGACGAGCTCATTCGCGTTCTTGGCGAACGAGGCGGGCACCTGCACCTTGACCGAATCCTTGAAGTTTCCGTTCATGGCGATATACCAGTCGCCAAGCACAAGGGAGTGGAACGCATTGAAGACGATCTCGCCCTTCTTGTCGCGCGTGGCTTCATGCGGAATGCGGAGGAACTGGTCGTATTCCGGAGACTGGAATTCAATGTAGGAATGTCCCGAACGCCATTGATTGAAGGACATCATGACGAGCTTGTCATCGTCCTTGAAGGAAACGACCTGTGCGACTTCATCGCTCCAGACGAAGTTGGGCTGCCCGTATTCGGTCGGAAGATGCACGTCGGCGCAAAGCGGCGACTTCGGATCGCAGAGCTCCTTGATGAGCTCCAGCTGCTCCGTGGTGTTGCGCATGAACTCATAGGATTCGGTATAGAACCAGTTGCCGCCCATGGGGTGTCCCCAATTCTTCACGTCGCCGGGCTTCATGTCCATGTAGTTCAGCTGGAACAGACGAATGTGGATCGGGTTGCGGAAGACGAGCGCCTGATAGTAGCAGGGCGGGAATCCGTCGCCGCCGAGACGATTGCGATGGCGCGTATTGAGGAATGCGCAGATCGCGTAGCCGTGCGTCTTGTTTTCGGTGTAGACGGGGAAGACGAAGTGCGAGAATCCGTATCCGGCGATCTTGGCGCGTTCCTTGGCGAACTTGTATCCGGCATGCTGGTAAAGTCGATAGTACATTGTGACCTGATCCCGACCATACTCGCAGGTGTAGCCGCCATGCTCGAGACTGATCCCCTTCGGAGAGACCCATGACCATGCGCCGACCGGGACGTCGCCGCAGGCGATCTTCGCGCGCTCTTCGAGCTTTTGCGGATCAGGGACGCGATCCTTCGGAGCGTTCAGCATTTTGAGAGCCTTGACCTGCATGAAAAGTCCGTCGAGCTGATACATTTCCTGATTCGGAGCGTGTCCGCCGCGCCCCATGAGATATCCGGCGCTGGCGGAAAAGAGATCGAGATACGCCTGTCTGCGCGGAATCGGCGGCGTG
>CAZAAM010000233.1:0-2156 GCA_964483055.1 uncultured Victivallales bacterium | reverse complement strand
CTTGCTTTTTCTCTTGAATCAATGTATATTTGAAGAGGAGGATCGACATGACAGACGCGGAAACATACAGCATTAAGCTTGAACGCGCAGAGGGCATTCATCCAGAAGACATTCCCGCGTGGCAGCTCGCGGAACTTATCGCTGTTCTGGCAAAACAGTTTGCCGACAAGACAAACGACTTCTGTCTTACATCAATGGAAGACAATTGCGTCCGTCTCAATTTCAGGATCATCTCTTCAGCAGTCAAAGCAACTGTCGCAGGATTTGCCGCGTTCCTTGCAGGTCAAGTCGTTGATCCGGATTCTCCCTTTCTTCAGCATCTTTCGGAATTCGACAAGGTGCGTTCAAAGTTTGAAGGGGTTTTTTTCACTTTTCCATCCGTGAGCGGTTTCGCCGCTGTCACGATTCCTCCGGAGAAAAAGCTGGCTGAAATGGTGAAAAAAAAGCCGAACATTCATTTTTCGCATACGGTTTACGGGAAAGTCATGGATGTCGGCGGAGAAAAGCCGAACATCCATATTCGTCCGTTGGGCGGCGAGACCGACATCATCTGTGATTGTTCCGAAGAACTTGCCATGGAGGTCTCGCCGTTGCTTTATTCCGTTGTCGGAATCGCAGGAGAAGTGATCAAGAGCGATCCGCCAATGCGGATGAGAGGGATCAGGCTCCTCCCTTACCGAAAGCCGACGCGCAATCCGTTTGAAATCCTGAAGGAAGCAGGAATGGGAAAATACTTTGAAGGAGAAAGCGTGGAGGATTTCATGCGAAGAGTCCGAGGAGCGAACGAGGAAGACAATGGATGACGAAATCTTGTGCATAGACACGAATGTCGCGATTTGGGGTCTTTTAAAAAATGGAACGACCGAAAAAGAAAAAAACATGATTGAAAAGGCGGCCGCCTTTTTGGATAACAGTTTTGAAAACGGAGTTCATTTTGCGATATCCATCATCTCGCTTGCGGAGTTCATGGTATCGATTCCATCGGAAAAGCGCAGTTCATATAGGGAATTGATCTCTCAACACTTCATGCTGCTTCCCTATGATGAGCCCGCTGCATTGAAGAGCGCTGACATTTTTAAAGAACAGTATTTGAAACAGAAAAGCGCATACTGCGGCCGCAGGAGCATTCTCCGGCAGGACATCCAGATTTTAGCCTCGGCGGTTGTCATTCGCAAAAACATCAGACTGATAACGGAAGACGAAGCCCTTCGCAAGCTGGCGTCCCTGTATATTCCTGCGACAGGAATTCCTGATCCGCCTCCGACACAACCTTTGCTTTTATAAACGCCGCCCCGGCGGCACCAAGTCGTCATACAGCTTGTTAAGAGCCTTGACGAACCCCGACTGCGACAGATTGCGGGCGACCAGCTCGCGCACCTTGCGCTCATATTCCTCCCAGCTGTAGCGGTAGTAGTCGTGGTAATAAGAAAATCCATACTTTTCGCAGAGATGATCCGCCGCGCTTTCGGAATACTTGCTAAGCACCAGCTCGCGCAAGGCGCGATCCTCGTCGGTGATCCGTTTGCTGTAGTCGAAATCAGGAGGGGGAGGCATTTCGCTCATTTCTTCTTCCTTTTTGCCAGTTTCTTCATCAGGTTCACAATATACTCCGTCAAGTATGGGAATGCAAGCTGAAACTGCTTGTCGTCGCGGCAATACGCCGCGTATGCCTGCGCGAAGGCTTCTGAGTAGTCCGTGTCCATCTTCTTATAATAGCGTTTTTCATGTCCGCCGCCATAGCGTCCCTTGGTGATCGAGCCGATCGTGTCCATATGCTGTGCGAGGATTTTCCGCTCGCCCAGCTCCAGCTCCCATGCCGGCTTTCCGAACATGGCTTGCGAAGCCTCCAGCCAGTAAGCTCCTGTCTGCGGAGTCCTCGGAAACTTGTAGATATTCAGATTGCCGTTCGCCTTTTCCTTGAGCAGCTTCCAGTCTTTTTTCAAGGCCGCGATGAATGCGTCGATTTCAGCCTGATCGAGCAGGCGCGAATGAAAGTCGATCCAGTGTCCGAACTCGTGCCGCGCTGTCAGCGGATGACCGTCCCAGCTTGAAGGATCCGGGTCGAGATAGATCGCATTTTCGTCGGGTTCATAGAGTGCTTCGCCTTTTTTAATGGCGACCTTCGGGGGCTTTCCGAGGCGCGCGATTTCCTTCGT
>CAZAAM010000232.1:0-2179 GCA_964483055.1 uncultured Victivallales bacterium | reverse complement strand
GAAATGGGACGGCGCGTGCAGCAGGCGGAGCTCGTCAGCGTCCTGAATGCCATCATACAATCCGACGAACTCGGCGTCAGCATCGGACAGGTGCTCCGCATTCAAAGCGAACAGCTTCGCTCGAAACGCTTCGCCCATGCAGAGAAGCTCGCAAACGAAGCGCCGGTGAAGATTCTCTTCCCGATCGCGATCTTCATCTTCCCTGCAGTCTTCATCATCCTGATCGCCCCGATCGTTCTGAAAGCGCTCAACACCCTTTGACGAACCATGATACGAAATCTGACGAAGCAGACAATTCTTGCGAGAAAACCCTTCCCGGCCGTTCGGTTTCGGGATCGCATGCGCGGACTCATCGCACGTCCGTTCGACGGCTTCGACGCCATGGTCTTTTCCCGGTGCTCCGCCATCCATACCTGCTTCATGAGTCGCCCGATCGACGTCGTTTTTCTCGGACGCGACAATCTTGTGCTCCAAACGGAACGCTCCTGCAAGCCTTGGCGCCCGGGGATCTTCTGTCGCAAGGCCTGTTGCGTGATCGAACTTCCGGAAGGAGTTTTGAATCATACCGGGACGGAACCAGGCGACCGTCTTGATCTTTGCGCGGACGCCCTGCCCGAATCACATGGAAAACAAGCGCGTCTTGACGCCCTGAAGTCCTGCACAGGGGCGAACGCCTGCTCAAACAAGGAGACCTCGACGCAATGAAAATCCTATTTCTGAATGGCGAACGGTCCGGCCGCACCATCGAACTCGATCCAGCCGGAACCACCATCGGACGCGAAACCGACAATCGAATTCAGCTTCTTGTCGGAGGCGTTTCCCGCTATCATGCGAACATCAGTCGACGCGACAACGGCGAATGGTTCATTCGCGACTTGGGCAGCACTAACGGGACCAAGGTCGGCGACAAGCTCGTGACCGAACCGACGCCCCTTCGCAACGGAGATGTCGTTTCCATCGGCGATCAGCTGCTCCAACTCATGGACGACGCGCCCGCCGACGCAGCATCGCAGCAGGCGCCGACCTTCGTCTTCAATCCGACTTCCACAGTGCAGTCCGTTCCGCGAAACGATCCGCCTCCGCAGGACCGAACAAAAACCCAGGACACGCCGCATGTCTCGACGCTCTTCGTTCCGGAAGACCTCAACGACATCTTCTCAAAAAACGGAAGCCGCAAGACTTCGAAGCCGGAAGACTCGCCGGACAGCAGGCGCAAGCGCGTTCTCGGAAACCTGATCTTCTTTCTGATTGTCATCGTCCTTATCGGCATTCTCGTCTGGATCTTTCTCTCCATGAAGAAGGACGGAGGCTTTGGAGGAACGACGAACGAATCGACCGTCTCGCAACCGGAAAAGGTCGCGCCCTTCGCCCTGTACTACCTTCAGGAAAAAATCTCGCCCGACTCCATCTTCCGAATCAGCATTCTTTTGGAAAACAATGACATGAAGGTGACGCTCGACGAACCGGCAAACAATCGTCACTGGGAAGGCAGCTATTCCAACGTAAGCGAGGATCTCATCCGCCGCTTGAAGGACGAGTTCTCCGAAAGCAACTTCTTCGACCTGGACGAGACGGAATACGGCAGCTCGACCGGGGACGCGGATCGCCAGGTCGTCCGCCTCATGGTCTCGAATGGGAACAACTTCCGCGACATCGTCGTGAACGGACGCAACAACGCGCCGCGCAGCTTCGAAAAAGCGGAATCCATCATCCTCGATACGCTTCTGCAGGATCCGAAATACAACCTCGGAATTCTCTTCCGTCCGGTGAAGGAAATTCTCGACGACGCCAACAACGCGCTCATCCGCGCGGAACAGGAATTCGCCACCTACAAGGCGGAACCCTCCAATCTCTACCGGGCGATCATTGACTATCAGATCGCTCTGGATCGCTACAGCCTCTTCGATCCGAAGCCGAAGCAGTGGAACACGGCGCGCAAGGGCTTTGCGGAAGCGTCCGCTCTGCGCAACGAATTGAAGGAAGAGGCGCAGAAGAACATTCAGATCCTTATCAAACGCAAGTTGTTCGCGGAAGCTCTGCGCGAATGCAAGCGCATCCTCCAATATTACCCTGAAGACGACGACACCTACATGAAGATCCGGAGGCTGCAGCTCCAGATCGAAGAAAATCTTTACTGAGGAGCGCGCCATCATGAAACGACTTTCCTTTCTTCTTTCCG
>CAZAAM010000231.1:0-2191 GCA_964483055.1 uncultured Victivallales bacterium | reverse complement strand
ATTCATTGGGACAAGGCCAGCGGCTTCGTCTATGCACGCGAAAAGGTCGTCGCCGGACAGCTGGTCGTTCATCCGGGTCGCCGCTGCCATTATGCGAAAATCGATCCGAAGAAGGCGCGTGAAATCTTTATCGAGGAAGCTCTCGCGACCGGTGAAGCCGCGCTCCGCGGAAGCTGGCTGGACCGTTGGCGCCGCATGCGTGCGGAAATTCTTTCCATGGAAACGAAAATGCGCCGCCCAGGCTTCCTGCTGAACGAAGAGGCCGTCATCGCGCATTTCCAGTCCGTTCTTCCGGAGGAAATCTGCTCTCTCCGAGCCCTGATGGAAGACTGGAACCGAACGAAGCGCGACTGGACGCCGGATCGCCGCTCGATTCTTCTCGTCGAGCCGGACGAACTGCGGCCTGACGACTACCCTGATTTTCTAGAGCAGTCCGGCATGCGCTTTCCGCTTCGCTGCAAGTTCGACCCCGGCGAACCGGACGACGGCCTTTCCCTTCTTGTTCCGCGCGACTCGCTGAATCTGATCGATCCCTGTCGTCTCGACTACCTTGTCCCCGGAATGTTGAGGGAAAAGGTCTCGTTTCTGCTCCGATCCCTGCCGAAGTCCGTCCGCAAGCGCATTATGCCGCTTCAAGAAATCGAAGACGCCTTCATGAATTCCGTTCACGCGGGAGAAGTCTTTTACGGGCAGCCGCTCGCAACGTCCTTGAGCGAATGCATCCGGCGCATGCGCGAGGACGCGCCGGACGAAGAGGCGTTTCAGGACACGGAGCTCCCGGAGCATCTGATCATGAAAATCGTCTGCAAGGAGGAATCCGGACGCACGACGATCCTCCGATCGATTCCTCGCGCAGAGGCGCATGCAAAGATCAGCCACTCTCTGCCCGCCGCCAAGGCCTTCCATCGCGCCGCGACCGCAGAATGGCCCGGCGAAGACGAAATGCCGGAAACGACGCTTTTGAACGGTCCGAACGGCGTCCGCGTCCATCCCGCGCTGACCTGCGACGGCGATTCGTTCGCACGCGAGCTGTTTCTGAAGGAGGACGAGGCGCGCGCAAACCATGAGCGCGCGGTTCTGAAGCTTTGGCGCGTCACGCTTCCGCAGATGGAAAAGACGCTGAATTCCATTTTGAAGCTGGAAAAGAGCGTCGAACGGGATTTGTTCTACGCCTATCGAACGTGGAAGAGCGATGCGATCGACAACGCCGTCCGTGAAGCCATGGGGGGCGATCTTTGGAACATTCGTTCCGGCGCGACGTTCGCTCTGCGTTTGCAGGCATCCCGCGACGCGGTCGCCGATCTCGCTTCGAAGGAGCTCGCGACCTTGGAAAAGCTCGTCGGACTGCGCTCCGGCGTGGAAAAAGCGATGCGGCGTCTGAACGATGGATCGCTCGCCGCCGAAGATGCGCGCGAAGAGCTCGATCTCTATTTCCGTCCCGGCTTTTTGAGGACGCCGGAGATGTTCGCTCGGACGCCGCGCTATCTCAAGGCTCTTGCAATCCGTTTGGAACGCGCGTTCAACGCGCCGGAAAAGGATCGAACCAAGGGAATCCGGCTCGCGCCGTTCCTGCGGAAGATTCGTCTTGCGGCGCAGTCGGTCGAGCGACTGGAAGAAGCGAAAGGAATTCTTGACTTTCTGCTTTTGGCGGAAGAGGCGCGCATCGCCGTCTACGCTCCGGAGATCCGTCCGCTCGTCAAATGCGGCGAAGCGGCGCTTGCCGAGGCATGGAGCCGGCTCAAGCTGACCTGATGGAAGAAATGCGCCGCTGTTCTTTCTTCCTTCTCCGTTTTTTTCGTAAAAAAAGCGCGCCGCCTTCCCGTCGAGGGATGCGGCGGCGTGCGATTCGCCAAAAATTCGGAAAACGGCGTCAGCCCTTCTTGACGATTTCCATCGTGGAAAGCGCGATCATCAGCTCTTCGTTGGTCGGCATGACGATCGCCTGCCACTTGCTGTCGGACGTGGAGATGGTTCCGACTTTGCCGACGGTCGCCTCGTTCGCCGCGGAATCGAGTTTGAGTCCAAGACAGCCCAGCGCATCGACGATCTGCGCGCGTTCCTGCGCCGAATGCTCGCCGATTCCGCCGGTGAAAACAAGCGCGTCCGGATTCTGCAAAAGCACGAAATAAGAACCGATGTACTTGACGACGCGGCGCAGGAACATCTTAAGCGCAAGCGCCGCGCTTTCCTT
>CAZAAM010000230.1:0-2235 GCA_964483055.1 uncultured Victivallales bacterium | reverse complement strand
TGGATCGCCCTTTGCGACAATGTTGTCCTTGAGCGCGATCGGAACTCCGTCGCAAGGACCGAGCGGAGCGCCCGACTTTCTGCGCGCGTCGGATTCGCGTGCCATTGCGAGAGACTTTTCCGCATCGACGAATAAAAGAGCGCGCACTTTCGGCTCGACCGCCTGAATGCGGTCGAGACACGCCTTGCAGAGCTCTTCGGATGTGACAGCGCCGCTTGCGAGGAGCGCGGCGGCTTCGGATACGGTCGGAACGGGAGCCTTGTTCATGCTTCGCCCTCCCCGGGAAGAACTTGGGGGACGCGGACGAGTTCGCCATCGATGAGCTCCGGCGCATTGCTCAGCATTGCGTCACGACCGAACGGCTCCCCGGCGACGTCGTCGCGCATCACGTTGACGCGTGCGACGGCGTGCGCCGTCGGCTGAATGCCGTCGACGTCAAGTTCGGAAAGCATTTCGACATAGTCGACGATCCGTTCCATTTCCTGTTGAAGACGCGGAATCATGTCTTTAGGGAGATCAAGTCGCGCCAAGGACGCGATTTGCTCCACGTCGATTCCGGATTTTGCGCGTTCGCTCATAAGGCTTCCCGTTCGGTCGTGTTCAAATTATTGATGTTCGAGCTGAAGCGTTTCCGTCGTACGGTCGCAAACCTCTTCCGGACCGAAATACTGAATCGGGCCGGGATAGACGAACGAGGTATGGATCGCCCAGTCCGCGCGATTGGCCGCGTAGGTCTTGAAGGGAGCCTGATCGAGTTCGACCAGAGCCTTCTTGATGACGGGCTTGTCCTCGCCATGACGGCGCTCGACGTTCATCATGGCGGTCAGCGGGATCGCGCCGGCCGTCCATTCGGACGCGGGCTTGACAAGGTTTCCGACGTAGGACATGTAGGCCGTGGCGCCGGAACCGATGATGGCTGCGGCATTGTAGCCGAGGCTGTAGCAGTAGTCGGCATCGAAGTTGGACGGCGCGGCGCAGCGTCCTTCATAACCGAAGAAATGCGTCTGCGTTCCGAACTTGCCATTGAAACGGCCGGCCTTCTTAAGCTCGGCGAGACGCTCCTTGACCAGTTCGGCGAGCAGCTTTTCCGTCTCGATGAGGGAGACCTGAACGTTTCCATGCGGGTCCCGGTCCATCGTCAGCTGGAGCTGAATGGATTCCGGAAGGCGCGCATAAACAGCGCGGGATTCTTCGGAAAGCTTGTCGAGGATGAAAGCGATCTTTTCCGCCGGGGCGGCGATCGAGGAGAAGACCTGCTCGTTGACGGCGAGCGTGTCGTTGAGTTCGGCAATAAGCTTTTTCATGACCGGAATGAATTCGATGAGTCCTTCCGGAATAAGAACGACGCCGAAATTCTCCTTGTTGTTCGCACGGGCGACGACGATGTCCGCAAGCTCGTTGACGATGTCGTCAAGCGTAAGATTCTTTGCGGCGACCTCTTCGGAGATCAGCGCGTAGTTGACGTGGGTCTGAAGCATGCATTCAAGCGTGATATGACTGGCGGAGCGCCCCATGAGCTTGATGAAGTGCCAGTACTTCTTGGCGGAGTTGGCGTCGCGGGCGATGTTGCCGATCACTTCGCTGTAGACCTTGCTGGCGGTGTCGAAGCCGAAGCTCGTCTCGATGAAGCTGTTCTTCAGGTCTCCGTCGATGGTCTTCGGGCAGCCGACGACCTGAATCGGAATGTTTTTGGCCTTGTAGTATTCGGCGAGGAGGCATGCGTTGGTGTTGGAGTCGTCGCCGCCGATGATGACGACCGCGGAGACGCCGAGCGCCTTGCAATTGGCGGCCGCCTTGTCGAACTGTTCGACCTTTTCCAGCTTCGTGCGGCCGGATCCGATCATATCGAATCCGCCCGTGTTGCGATAGGCGTCCATCATGGCGTCGTCGATTTCCACATAGTCGTTGTCGACGAGTCCGCCCGGACCGCCCTTGAAGCCGATGAGGCGGGAGGCGGGATTCAGGGACTTGATGCCGTCATAGATGCCGGCGATGACATTGTGTCCGCCGGGGGCCTGTCCGCCGGAAAGAATGATGCCGACGGTCACGGGCTTGCCGCTCTCGCCGGTTCCCGCGTGAAACTTCAGATCGGGCATGTTGCTGGTGCTGGGGAAGAGCTGGGCGATTTTTTCGGTGTCCGCGAAGGCGGCGAGATTAGCGCCTTTTTCGACCTGAACTGAGGCTCCGTTGCGGAGAGCGGGCGGGAGTTTCGGCTTGTAGGCCATGCGGGCCTTC
>CAZAAM010000229.1:0-2263 GCA_964483055.1 uncultured Victivallales bacterium | reverse complement strand
GGCCCACTGGGTGTTTCCGACCTTGGCGAAGAGCGGAGCGTAGGCGGTCATTTCGACGATGTCGGAATTGCGCTCGAAACCGGTCATCATGGCCGCTTCGCAGAGCGCGGCATAAAGGATGTTTCCGCTGTCGGGTCCCTGATTGCAGGCGTATTCGCCGGGGAAGACCTTGCATCCCTTGCGATCGTAGCTGTCGTAGCGGCGGGTGTTCTTCAGCAGCCAGTCGGCGGTGACGTAGTAGTGTTCGTCGACGAGATCCGCGTTCGATGGATTCAGAACCGACCAGGCGTAGTCGAATTCGCGTCCGCCGGCGGCGACGCCGGAGGAGGAGATGATCTTGATTTCCGGGTGCTTTTCCTTCACCGCCTTCTGAATCCGGAAATAGCGGTCGAAGTACTCGCGATTCCAGTTTTCGTTTCCGATGCCGACGTACTTCATATTGAACGGTTCGGGATGTCCCATTTTTGCGCGAATCGAACCCCATTTGCTGTCGGCCGGCCCATTGGCGAATTCAATCAGGTCGAGCACGTTCTGAACGAAGTACGGCATGGAGTCAAGCGGTGCAAGCTTGGCTCCGCGCACCTGACAGGTCAGACCAGATGCGACGACGGGGAGCGGTTCGGCTCCGATGTCCTCGCAAAGCTGGAAGAATTCGAAGTAGCCGAGTCCGTGGGTCTGCCAGTAGCCCCAAAGATTCCAATTGACCGGGCGCGATTCCAAAGAGCCGTCGCCGACGGATCTCTTCCAGTCGTACCAGTTTGCGAAGTCATGTCCTTCCGTGATGCATCCTCCGGGGAAGCGCATGATTCCCGGCTTCAGATCCTTGATGAGCTGCACGAGATCCTTGCGGAGCCCGTTCTTGCGACCGTTGAACGTGTCCTGCGGGAAAAGAGAGACCTGTTCCAGTTCCACGACGCCGGGCGCGTCCATCAGAATCGAAAGATGCGCATCGGAAACCGTCTCCGGAGCAGTGAATACCGTTTCATAGCGCTTCCAGTCCGGAAGAATGAATTCGTTCGCAGTCTCGGAGACTGGAGAAATCGACATCGCTTCGTTCGGGACATTGTAGCGGCAGAGGGTGCGTCCGTCGGCCGTTTCCAAAAGGACGCGAATTCCGCCCTTGTAACCATCCAAGGCGCGCGCATAGAAGGTGAGATCGTACTTTGCGCCTTTTTTCACCGCGATGCCGCCGAATCCGTCGTTGCGAATTCCGCATCCTTCGCCAGGTCCGAACGTCTCGATGCGCACATGCCCGGAGGTCGCTTCATGCACCGGTTTCCCGTGTTGAAGCGTGATGCGCGCCATGGCGTCGCCGCGGAAATCTTCCGTCCATGCTCGTTGATCACGCGGATTGGAGGAGCGCCAGCTTCCGACTGGCCAGTCAAAGCCGCGATTGGCGATCAGCTCCGGATAAACGCCTCCGTCTGCGGAAAAGTTGATGTCTTCAAAGAAGATTCCGTAGAGGGTTTTGGGAACCTCGTGTCCCTTGGCTTGCGTGTCCATCGATATGAGAACCGGGTCCGCAGCGAACAGTGAAGCTGCAAGAGCCATTGCGGAAACGGCCGTGAGCGGGAGAGTCCAGCGCATAAAAAACATCCTTTCTCTTGCGCCGACTGCGTAGCGCGGCGCACGTTGACTGGTTGAATGAAAAACATGTTTAAGTCTAAATACATGCAAAAAAGAATCTTTTCAAGTGCGTTTCTAAAAAAAATTAAAATATTCCTTATTTCTTTTCTTGAAAAACCGGAGTTGTCTTCAGATAAGCAATAAAGAGACGCGAGAGAAATTCATTGACCGAATATGAAAAAGGAAGTTGCGGCGAATTCGCATTTGAATTCTTATGAATGCGCGGGGAATGCGAAAGATGTCGCAATGCGGATGGCGATGTCGCTCGTCCCTGACCGTCGCAAGGCGAATTTTATTCAGTTGGATTTACTTGACCTTCCAATCCGCTTCCGCATCGCGGCCTTCATCAAGCGAGGGCGATATCGTTTCCGAATTTTCAATCCGACTTGAGGGATGCTTCGTGAGCAGCTCATGCGGCGCGCCTTCGCTTGCGTATCGCAACGAAATCTTCTTTGATTCAAAAGGAATGCTTCCATTATTCGGATCATAGGATCTTGTTCGGCATTGCGATTGCACTGCTTTTTCGACGATTTTGCCCTTAATGCGTCGGCGCGGTCGCGATGGTCATTCCTGCTGCAGAGCAAAGTCGGCTTGCTCGAAGCGAATCTCATGCGAAGGGGGGACGGGGAATCATTTC
>CAZAAM010000228.1:0-2298 GCA_964483055.1 uncultured Victivallales bacterium | reverse complement strand
GGTCGAATTTGCTGTACTTGGATATCTCGCACTGACACATCATGCCGGCGACGACGGCCTTGCGAACGGCCTCGCGATTCAGAACGGGCAGAACGCCCGGCATGCCCATGCAGACCGGACAGGTCAGCGTATTGGGCTCGGCGCCGTATTGATTCGGGCAGGAGCAGAACATTTTGCTTTTCGTGTGGATCTGTACGTGGCATTCCAGCCCGATCACTGGTTCGTAGGCAGTCATATCGAAACGTTCTCCCGGAAAGACAAGTCAAGACATAGGATTCATGCGCGATTTCACAGAATAGAAAAATAGCACGCGAAGCGTTTTTTTCAAACGAAGAACGGCCATTTTTCCTTGCATAAAAGGCCTGCGCAGGCTATATTGATAGATATTGCATGAACACGCGGGCTTCCGCGCAATCTGAAAAAATCAGGAGAATCCATCATGGTCGAACCTTTGAAGAAGAATTCATCGTTCCATACGCGCAAAGGGCCCGTCGTCCTCGTCATCATGGACGGCGTCGGCATTGGCAAATACAAAGAGGGAGACGCCGTCCTCGACTCCAATACGCCGTTTCTCCACAATATGATGAAAACCCTCCCCATGACGACGCTCAAGGCGCATGGCACTGCGGTCGGACTTCCGAGCGATGCGGACATGGGCAACAGCGAAGTCGGTCACAATGCGATGGGATGCGGACGCGTTTTCGCGCAGGGCGCGATGCTCGTCAGTCAGGCGATCGAATCCGGACGCATGTTCGAAGGACAGACATGGAAGGATCTCATCGCCAAGGCGAAGGCGGGCGGAACGCTCCACTTCATCGGACTTTTCTCCGACGGCAACGTTCACAGCCACATCGACCACCTCAAAGGCATGCTCGAACAGGCCAAGAAGGAAGGCGTCCGCAAAATCCGCATCCATGCGCTCCTCGACGGACGCGATGTTCCGGAAACCTCCGCGCTCGACTACGTCGATCCGTTCGAAGCATGGCTCAAGGATTCCTTCAATACCGATGGAATGGACTGCCGGATCGCTTCCGGCGGAGGACGCATGGTCATCACCATGGATCGTTACGGAGCGAACTGGGACATGGTGCGCAAGGGATGGGAAACGCACGTCAAGGGGCAAGGCCGCTTCTTCCCGTCCGCGCACGAGGCGATCGAAACGCTTCGCTCCGAAACGAAAGCCATCGATCAGGATCTTCCGCCTTTCGTCGTCAGCGACGACGGCAAGACCCCGGTCGGCGCCATTCATGACGGCGACGCGGTCGTCTTCTATAACTTCCGCGGCGATCGCGCGCTCGAAATCAGCGCTACGTTCGACGACGACGAATTCGACAAGTTCGATCGCGGTCCGAAGCCCGACGTGCTGTACGCAGGCATGATGGAATACGACGGAGACACGCACGTGCCAAAACGCTATCTCGTCAATCCGCCTGAGATCGACCGCACCATGGGCGAATACCTTTGCGCGACCGGGCTCACGACGCTCGCCATCAGTGAAACGCAAAAGTACGGACATGTCACCTACTTCTTCAACGGAAACCGCACCGGGAAGTTCGACGAAAAGCTCGAAACCTATATTGAAATTCCGTCCGACGTAGTCCCCTTCGAACAGCGCCCCTGGATGCAATGCGCGCTTATCACGGATCGAGTCTGCAACGCCATCGACAACAACGAGTTCCAGTTCATCCGTCTCAACTTCCCGAACGGCGACATGGTCGGACACACCGGCGTCTATCAGGCCGTCCAAACCTCCATGGCCGCGCTCGACATCTGCCTCGAACGCATTTATGAAAGCGTCAAGAAGGCCGGCGGCGTCATGGTCGTCACCGCCGATCACGGAAATGCGGACGACATGTACGAGCACGACAAGACCGGCGCGGTAAAGCTTGACAAGAACGGCGCTCCGAAGCGCAAGACGAGCCATTCCTTGAATCCGGTTCCTGTCATCATCTACGATCCGGACTATCAGGGCGAGTACGATCAGGAGAATCTGAACTCCGGTCTCGGCATCAGTTCCATTCCGGCCACGTGCATCGAACTGCTCGGCTATCTGCCGCCCGCCGACTACGACAAGTCGATCATCAATCTGAAGTGAGCGCGCCCTCCGGCGCCCTTCCACTATGATGAATCCGGTCGTCCTCGTCGACTCCTATGCGCAGATTTATCGCGGCTTCTATGCCGTCCGAGCTCTCTCGGCCGGCGACGGAACGCCGACCAATGCCGTCTTCGCCATGGCGCGGTTCCTGCTCAAGCTTCATGCGGACTTCCCGGATTCCGACGGAGCGTTCGTCTTCGACC
>CAZAAM010000227.1:0-2301 GCA_964483055.1 uncultured Victivallales bacterium | reverse complement strand
CTGCGCCGTTCAGGAGTACGAGGATCTGGTCGATCGCGCAACCGGAAACATTCCGAAGGTCTGCGTGCTCGAAGCCAACGTGATCAACACCTACGGCATTCTCTGGGCCGACAAGCTGATCTTCAGCAAGGCGGCGCTCGACGAGTTCATCAAGCGCATCGCATAAGGAGAACGCAATCATGACGAAATCCGCTTACGACATCATTAAGAACATCATGATGACGGAAAAGTGCTCCGCGCTCAAGGATGCGAACAAGTACGCCTTCCGCGTCGCTCCGGACGCCAACAAGCGCCAGATCGCCGACGCCATTGAAGAAATCTACGGAGTCAAGGTCCAGTCCGTCAACCTCATGAACTACACCGGCAAGCTGAAGCGCGCGGGCAAATCCCCCGTTTACGGTCGCCGCTCCAATTGGAAAAAGGCCATCGTCTCTCTCTCCGAGGGAACGATCGAGCTCGCGTAAGGAGACTGCAACATGCCACTGAAATCCTACAAGCCCTTTACTAAGAGCCGCCGCTACATCCAGGTTCTGGATTACGCGGAGCTCACCGACAAGGCTCCGGAGAAGTCCCTTACCCGCGGACGCAAATCGACCGGAGGCCGCAACAATCATGGTCGCGTCACGACGCGCTTCCGCGGCGGCGGCAACAAGCGCTGCCTGCGCATCGTCGATTTCCGTCGCAACAAGTTCGGCATGAACGCCAAGGTTGCGGCGCTGGAATACGATCCCAACCGCTCCGCCTTCCTCGCCCTTCTTCACTATGAAGACGGCACGAAGTCCTATATCATCGCCCCTGTCGGACTGAAGGTCGGACAGGTCGTCTCCAGCGGCGAGAAGGCGCCGATCAAGCCCGGCAACGCTCTCGCTCTGAAGAACATTCCCGTCGGCACGGAAATTCACAACATCGAACTCCTCCCCGGCGCGGGCGCCAAGCTCGTTCGCGGAGCCGGTCAGGTTGCGGTTCTCCGTTCCAAGGACGGCGACTACGCCCAAATCAAGCTGCCGAGCGGCGAAGTCCGTATGTTCAACCTCAACTGCATGGCGACCATCGGACAGGTCGGCAATCTCGATCATATGAACGTCTCCCTCGGCAAGGCCGGCAAGAAGCGCTATAAGGGCTTCCGTCCGCATGTCCGCGGCGTCGCTCAGAACCCGATCGACCATCCGATGGGCGGCGGCGAAGGCCGCTCCTCCGGCGGCGGCCACCCGGTTTCTCCGTGGGGCAAGCTCGCCAAGGGCAAAATCACCCGCCATCCCAAGAAGCCGAGCTCGAAATTCATTGTTGAACGCAGGAGGAAGTAAGTCATGGGAAGATCCATTAAGAAAGGTCCCTTCGTGGATGAACATCTGTTCGAGAAGATCGAGCGGATGGAGAAGTCCGGAGCGAAAAAGCCCATCAAGACCTGGTCTCGCCGCTCCATGGTCACCCCGGAGTTCGTTGGATACACCTTCAATGTCCATAACGGCAAGTCCTTCGTCTCCGTTTTCATCACGGAGAACATGGTCGGACATCGTCTTGGAGAATTCGCCCCGACCCGAACCTTCAAGGGCCATGGCGTCATCTCCGGAAAATCCGTCTGATCGCCGCAAGTCTTTACGGTTTCTCAACCCCTCGGTTTCCGAGGGGTTTTTTATTCTTTCGACTGCGAGTCTCCGCAAATCCCCTGCCGCCTCGGCTTCTTTGGGATTTCTTGCGCTTCTCGGCGTTCGAAGGCGGAAGCGACGACATCCTCATCTCCCCGCGTCCGAAGAAAGAAAAATCTTGAATCAAGCGTCGCCGTCGGGCATTTCCGCCTATGAACGCTTCATTCCTTAATTTTCCATGCGATTGCTCCGGCTCTTTGACTTTCCGAGGTGCATTATTGAAAGAAACGCCTCGGCTTTGAGCAAGTCTTGAAAAATCCGCTTCGCATTGCCAAAGGAAGAAGGAATCGGTTTTGTGTTCGAATGGCTTGCCAAAACACGAATGGGATGGTATATTATAGGTTGATATTGACTTTCGAATCTCCCTAACCAAGCGCGAGAAGGCATCCTCCCCGCCGCGCGAGGCGACATCCCGGTCGAACGAATGACGGCGCGGATCGCCTCCGCAAATGCGGCGAGGAATTCGTCGGAATCGCGCGCGACAAGCAGACGAGGACGCAGTTTCTCCATGTCCGGCATGACGCTTTGCCTCGCGATCGTCGGCGCGATCGCAACATTGGCGGTCCTTGCGACCGTTCTATTCCTCCTGTTTCCGTATCGCGGAATGCAGGCTGTCGTCGCGCTTCTGCGGCGAACCTGCTTCAACGTCGGACTG
>CAZAAM010000226.1:0-2413 GCA_964483055.1 uncultured Victivallales bacterium | reverse complement strand
TTCGGATCAAGATCCGGTTCTCTGTGATACGCGATTTCCAATTTCAGATAGCGATAAAAAGGATTGTCGCATTTGCGCTCAGTCCAAGCAACTCCGCTTCCTTGGGCGTGAAGTCTGATCTCCCGTCGTTGCGCTGCGGTCGGGCATCCCTTCCTGACATGAAAAAAGCAGAGACTCTGCGTGCATCTCCGCATTCCGACATGGATTTTCGCAGAGCGTCCGAACGCCTGGCGGAAGCCGCGTCGCATCAATAACGATAGTCTTCGGACTTGTAAGGGCCGTCGACCGGGACGCCGATGTATTCCGCCTGTTCCGGCGTGAGTTTGGAGAGGACTGCGCCGCATTTGGCCAGATGCAGAGCCGCGACTTCCTCGTCGAGCTTCTTGGGAAGCTTGACGACGGATATTTCCCGCTTGGAACTCTGCGCAATTGCGATTTGGGCAAGCGTCTGATTGGAAAAGGAGCAGCTCATGACGAAATTCGGGTGTCCGGTCGCACAACCGAGATTGACGAGACGTCCTTCCGCCAGGAGATAGATGCAATGTCCGTCCGGCCAGGTGAACTTCGTGACCGGGCATTCGCTGCCCTTGATCGGTTCGACCTTGATGCCCGGAGCGGCATAGAGTCCGGCGACATCGATTTCGTCATCGAAATGACCGATGTTGCAAACAATGGCCTGATCCTTCATGCGCGCCATGTGGTCGGCGGTGATAATGCGGCAGTTTCCGGTGCACGTCACATAGAGATCTGCGGAGGGAAGCACGTCCTCGATGCGGGCGACGCGATAGCCGGACATGCAGGCCTGAAGAGCGCAGATGGGATCGATTTCAGTTACGACGACGCGCGCGCGTTCGTTTTTCATCGCCTCGGCGCACCCCTTGCCGACGTCTCCGTATCCGCAGACGACGACTTCTTTGCCGGAAAGAAGCACGTCCATGGCGCGCTTGATTCCGTCGGGGAGAGAGTGCCGGCATCCGTAGATGTTGTCGAACTTGCTCTTTGTGACAGAGTCGTTGACATTGATCGCGGGGAAGAGAAGAGATCCCTCCTTTTCCATTTTCAGCAGACGATGAACTCCGGTCGTCGTTTCTTCCGAGACCCCGCGGACGCGAGCGGCGATCGAACGCCAGAACTCGGCGGGACGCTCGGCTCTGACGCGCTTGAGCAGCGAGAGAACGACGCCTTCCTCCGGATTCGCCGGAACGCGATCGAGCCATTTGGGATCTTTTTCGCCTCGGACGCCCCAGTGGATCAGAAGAGTGGCGTCACCGCCGTCGTCTACGATCTGATCGGGACCCGAACCGTCAGGCCAGATCATGGCGTCGAGCGTGCACTGCCAGTATTCTCCAATTGTTTCGCCTTTCCATGCGAAGACGGGGACTCCTCGCTTGGCGATGGCTGCTGCGGCATGATCCTGCGTGGAGAAGATGTTGCAGGAGGCCCATCGGACGTCCGCGCCGAGTTCGCAGAGCGTTTCGATAAGGCATGCTGTCTGGATGGTCATGTGAAGACTGCCCATGATGCGGATTCCCGCGAGCGGCTTTTGCGGACCGTATTTTGCGCGCAAAGCCATGAGTCCGGGCATTTCATGTTGAGCGATGTCGAGTTCCTTGCGACCCGCTTCCGCGAGCCCGATGTCCTTGATCTTGTAGTTCGTTGCAATGTCCATGGAGGAAAGTCCTTTCACTGGCTTTTCTGCGTTTCGTTCATTCGCTCCAATGCGTCGAAGCGTTCCTTCAGGGCGGCGAGCCGAAGCGGCGGAATGTTCGTTCCCGGCGCTTGGACGACTTCCGCCGCCGCAAGCGATCCGAAGCGGCCGCAGACGCCCGGATCCCATCCGCGGAGATATCCGTAAAGATACGCGCCGTGCCAGACGTCGCCGGCGCCGTTCGCGTCGACTGCGTTCACGCGAGGCGCGGAAATGCAGAGCGAGCGCATGCCGGTTCGAATCATCGCCCCCTTCGCGCCGCGGGTGACGACGGCGGTTTCACAGAGATCGGCCAAGGCGAAAAGCCCGGATTCCGGCGTTTCGGAATCAGGGTCGGCGAATGCGGCCGCCTCTTCCTCATTGGCGAAGACGAGCTCGACGCACTCCGCCAGAAATTCCTTGAGGAGGGGCTTGTGGGAACGGACGCATTGAAATGCTCCCAGATCCATGGCGACGCGGATTCCCCGTTTTTTTACGATGTCAAGAATGCGTTCCGCAACATCCTGATATGCAAAAATATATCCTTCAGAATACAGAAAGTCGACGCCATCGAAATCTTCATCGCGCACGTCGCTCGGCGTCAGCGCTGAAGCGCCGGGACTGGTCAGGAAGGTTCGTTGCGAATCCGGAGAAACGAGACAAAGACATGTTCCGGTCGGAACGCCGCTTCAAGATTCGCAGCGGCGTTCCGGCCGGACCATGTCT
>CAZAAM010000225.1:0-2426 GCA_964483055.1 uncultured Victivallales bacterium | reverse complement strand
GAAGCAGCCGAAGAAGGGCGAGGACTACTACGGCGGTCCGGTCCGAATCGCAGGCCGGCTTTGCGACGACGCGATCGCAGGGGAGCCGGAGAAGGAGAAGCAGGCCGCGACGCTGACCTATGATCTTTCCGGGTTGAACGCAGTCCGTCTTTCCGCGGTCGTCGGAGGCGACTTCCCTGCAGGTCAGGAAGAGAACATTCGCCGTTTGACGAGCGTACGGACGGTCGGGACGGAAGCGAAGTTTCTGACGGTCATCGAGCCTCGCGAGAGCGAGTCTCGCGTTCGCTCCGCGCGCGCCTTGGATGAAGAGACGGTCGAGGTGCGTCTTGTCGATGGGACGAAAGACGTTCTGAAGATCAGAAATTTCTACGACAAGGACGCAATTCCTTCCGTCGAACTCCATCGCAACGGCGTTTTGCTGGAAGCCGCGGCCGCGGAATAAGCGTTCATGCCCGCCGGTTCGCTGTTTCCGCAGGGAACGCGCCGCAAGCAGAGCCCCCGTTATGACGGCTCCGCTTTCCGATTTCCGCGTCTGCGAATCGCGTTCCCCCGTAGAGGCCGGCTCTCGCCTTGATGATCGGTTGTTCGCGACGCCTCGCCGATTGTCTTCCGATGATGAAACATTCGAAGCGAAACGGAGATGTCTGCTCTCGTCATTCGTTCGAGCCGGAGCGCCGGGCTCGCGCGCATCGCGTCAAACATCGTCCGGCATGAGGCGGAATTCGCCGGATTCCGCATCGTAAAATCGCAAGCATCCATGCGCCAGATCGAAATGCCAGCCGTGAAGCTTCAGCGCGCCGGATTCCACGCGCTCGCGCACCCACGGGAATGTCATGAGATTTTCCAGGCTCAATGTCACCGCGGCTTCTTCGCAGGCATGCCGACGCGTCTCCATCGAAGCCTCCGGCAGACGTTCCAGCACGGCGTTTCGCGCTTCCTCCGCAACGCTCAGCCAGCGATGGATGAACTCCCCTTGTCCATTGTTTCGTTCTTCAGACATAAGCGCCTTGATTCCGCCGCAGTCGGAATGTCCCAATACGATGACGTGTTCCACATGAAGGCGGCGTACTGCGTATTCCAGCGCCGCGCTGACTCCGTGGCAGCGGCCGTCCGGATCATAGGCCGGAATCAGATTCGCTACGTTGCGGATGACAAAGATGTCGCCGGGCGCGCTTCGCGTAAGCAGAGCGGGATCGACGCGCGAATCCGAGCACGCGACCACGAGCGCTTTGGGCGACTGTCCGTGCCGAAGCTCGTCGAAAAGCCCCGTATCGTCGAAATGCTCCTTGCGGAAATGCCGAAAACCCCTCAGCATTTTTCGTATCGCTTCTTCCATGCGAACCTCCTGATCGTTGAATCGGTTCCGTTCGTCGCGCTTGAATGGAGGCGCCCGCAGGACCGTTCGGAACGCTTTAAGATGTTTAATGAAAAGCAGTCGCTTGCGTCGCGCGAAGCGTCGGCGGGGCGCACGCGCGCTCGAAACGCTCCTCCGAAAACCGTCGGGAACGCGCAATGCATTGTCGTGAACTCGTCAAAGTCGTCCGCTCTTCAGTCAACGCGCGTGTTTGCGCCAAGAGCCGCGCGCGCGCATTCGCTGGAAAGCCTTTCTCATTTGAGCGTCGATGATTTTCATGGAATCCGCGCTTGGGCTGATATTGCAATATTACAATACATCCCAATGCTTGAAAATGCAACCGCTGCAAAGACGCGGCGCCTTGCGCGGCGGGCGGAGAATGAAAAAAGTCGTTTTTGAATCGAATGAGGGCTTGACTTTCAAGGATTTCAGCCTATATTGAATTCGTCGGAACGCCCGACGGGAAAGAACAACGAGCAGGGAGAACTCCATGAAGACGAAGCGTCCGCGCTTCGGCGAAGAGTGCGAAGCTCCGATGCGCGGTCTTTGATTTGACGAAAGGAGTCTCTGATATGAATGTGTCATGTCCGCAATGCAGCCAGTCTTATGAAATCGAGGAAGCCGACGTCGGACACGAAGCCACGTGCAACGTCTGCGGCTGCAGTTTCGTCATCCCTGCGCCCAAGCCCCCGCAGTCCGATTTGGCGCGCGACCGCGCGGGCAAGTTCGCATCCTCGCTTCCGAAGGGCTTTCGAGCGCCGTTCGGTCGGCGCGCGGCCAAGTCGTCCGCTCCGGTCGCCGAGCCCGGCAAATGCCCCTATTGCTTCGGCGAAATCGCGCCTGGCGCGAGAAAATGCCGCCATTGCGGCGAATGGCTGAATGCGAGCGACGTCCCGCCGCACAATCCGGTCGTTT
Source organism: uncultured Victivallales bacterium (assembly GCA_964483055.1). Lineage (GTDB taxonomy): Bacteria > Verrucomicrobiota > Lentisphaeria > Victivallales > UBA1829 > UBA1732. The sequence continues at coordinate 157 of CAZAAM010000225.1, read as the reverse complement.
ACGTCATCTTTGCGTTGCTTCTGGGCTGGTTAGGCGTGCACAATTACTATGAGGGAAAGAGGTCGCGCGGCGCCCTAAAAATTCTGCTTTCATTTCCTTTGATTTTGACGGTCGCGGACCCTCGCCCTCATCCTGGTTCCGATTATTCGATGCTCTA
>CAZAAM010000224.1:0-2435 GCA_964483055.1 uncultured Victivallales bacterium | reverse complement strand
ATGCAAGTAATATGCCTGCGGTTTCATCTTTTTTCAAGCGAGGATTCGCCCATTCCCCGCAAATAGTCTTGCACGCGCAGCAAGAGCAAGAGAACGAAGACGATTTCAATGCATGTCACGCCAAAACGGCTCTTTCATGCGAGAGCGTCCGCAGGCTTGCGCAAGCGCGCCCGGCGGAGCGGAAGCAAGGCGCAATTCGAACGCAAAGAACGCATTGCGACCATGCGCGGAACACGCTCCTGCGCAATGGCAGGCGGGTGATCGCAAGATTTTTCCGAAGCTCTTCAAATCCAATGAAGAAACAAAAGAATCGCAATCGTGCGCTGGCTTCGCGTCGAACGGATGGCGGAGAAGAAACGAACCGAAACAGGAATCTACTTGCGTATCAAAAGGCTGTTTTTCAACAAATAAAGAGGCGCATAGGACTCTTTGGCGCGACGAAGGCCTTCCCGCCCCAAATCCTGTTCTCTGTTCAGGGTCTTGGCGCGACCTTGAAGCGTTTTCGCCATCTCCCAGTTCAGGGTCTGCGCCGCGCCTTTCCACGATGCGTCCGCCTTTTCGAAATGCTCGGTCCAAATGTCCGGGCCGATCGGACTGCACATCGAAAATCCGATCAGCGTTCCATCGACGCGCAAGGCGACGCCCTCCAACGGAAGTTCTGCGTAATGCCTTATGGCGCGAGCAATGGCATTCGATTCGTGGCGAATCTCCAAAGCGTTCGGATCGCGCTGAAGCATGCGCCAGCGCTCCGCCAAGGCCAGGCAGTCCGCAAGATTCGTTTCATCGATTCGCTCCGTCGTCGCCTGCGGCCATGCCTTGTGAAACTGCGCGATCAGGTTCTTCTTCTTGTGCAGCTTGACTCCATGCAGTCCGACCAACGCATCCACGTCATAGACGTATTCTGCAAACGCGTCGCTCATCGGAACGATGCGGAACGCTTTCTCCACTTCGGAATGCGCCGCAAGATATGCATCGTCCACATGATAGAACGAACCTCCGCAGCCATGCTCGCGCGCCAGATCGGAAATGCGCAGCAGCTGTTCCAAAGACGGACCGCGCGCTCCGCCCGGCGCGAACATCAGAAGATCGTCCGTTTCCAAAAGCAGATACAAAAATCCGTCGACGATGCTCCAGCTGGAGCGATACATGTCGCCCCAAATGAACAGGTTCGTAAAATTGAATTCGCAGCTTTTACGTCCGGAATTCAGCAAAAACGGCTCCAAGACGGCCCGATCCTGAATCGAGACGCGTTGAAAGCCCGGCAGTCTTGTCGGAGCCATTGCATCCATTCGCGTTTTCCCCCTTCCTTTTTTGCGTCGGCGAAATCAGTGAAATCGCATCGGCGCATAATCCGTCATGCTCACCGCCCCGCACTGCTTGTAGAATGTCTCCGTACCCGGAACGCCGATGCAGACGATCCAATCCAATCCGAGCGACTGCAGATGCTTGTTGAGCGTCTTGACGATCGCCCGTCCGATTCCTTGCCCGCGGTATTCCGGCTCGACGACGAGGTCCAGCAGATAGGCGTCGCTGAGTCCATCGGAAAGCGTGCGCATCATGCCGACAAGCGTATTCCCGTCAAAAGCGCCGCAAATGGCGAAGGAATTGCGCGCCATTTCCGGCAGGATTTCCGGCGAATCTTCGGGACGCAGCCATCCCGCCGCACGGTACAGTCGTTCCATGTCCGCCGGCGGGACGCTTTTTACAATACGGTACTCGATCACATTCCCTCCACGACAGCGTTGGCGAACGCCGAGCAGGAAAGCTCCGTTGCGCCTTCCATCAGTCGTGCGAAGTCGTAGGTGACCTGCTTCCTGCGAATGGCGGATTCGATTCCTCGAATCACAAGATCGGCCGCTTCGGTCCAGCCGATGTGACGCAGAAGCATTTCGCCGGACAAAGCCAGCGAGGACGGATTCACCTTGTCCATGCCGGCGTATTTCGGCGCCGTGCCGTGCGTCGCTTCGAAAATCGCCATGCCGGTCGAGTAGTTGATGTTCGCGCCTGGCGCGATGCCGATTCCGCCCACGCAGGCGGCAAGCGCGTCGGAAACGTAGTCGCCGTTCAAATTCATGGTCGCAATCACATCGTATTCGTCCGGACGCGTCAGAATCTGCTGCAGGAACGCGTCGCAAATGCAGTCCTTGATCAGGATCTTGCCTTCCGGAGCCTTCCAGCCGCAGTCGGCCGCGACGGCGACCTGATCCGGAAACTCGCGGCGCGCAAGCTCGTAGCCCCAGTCCTTGAAGCCGCCTTCGGTGAACTTCATGATGTTGCCCTTGTGCACCAGCGTCACGCTCTTGCGCTTGTTGGCGATCGCATAACGAATCGCGGCGCGGATCAGGCGTTCGCTGCCCTCCTTGGAAACGGGCTTGACGCCAATGGACGACGTTTCCGGGAAGCGAATCTTGTCCACCCCCATTTCATTCTGCAGG
>CAZAAM010000223.1:0-2457 GCA_964483055.1 uncultured Victivallales bacterium | reverse complement strand
TTCATCTGCCGCGATTTCGATTTCGCCGGTCGCCAACTTCGGATTCACCGTTTCCGGCGCGCGGGCGATGACGCGGCCCGTGAAGCAGACGCACGTTTCCGGACGCCATCTTTCCAGTTCCTGATAGAAGTCTTTCTTCGGATCGATGACGATCTGCGTCTTTCCATAATGGTCGCGAAGGTCGATGAAGATGACTCCTCCGTGGTCGCGGACGCTGTTGATCCAGCCGGAAAGACGCACGGTCTTCCCTTCGTCGCTTTTCCTCAATTCTCCGCAGGTATGGGTTCGGAACTCATGCATGGCTTTGCCGCTCCTTGTTCTGATGTCTTTTCCTGTGATTTCGTCTTATTGACGCTTTTTGCTTAATATACATCCCCGGAGCTTGAATTTCAAAAAAATTGGAGTATCTTAACCGCATTTCTTGCTTGCGGGCGATTAGCTCAGTCGGTTAGAGCGTTTGCTTTACACGCAAAATGTCGGGGGTTCGAGTCCCTCATCGCCCATGTTCGCTCCCTCCCCCTCGATTCTTCCATGATTCCGCTTCCTTCCCGCGCGCTTCGGCGGAAGACGAAATCGCCGCCCGCGCCGGACGGATCACGAATGCCTGATGCGGCTTCCTTTCGATGGAAACCGGGCCTCCTTCGAGCTTGTAGACGGCGGAGTCCCGTCCGTCTTCCGGAACGAACGCGACGTTCCGCCGCACCGTGTCGACCGTCATGTTCCAGGCGTCCACGACATCCAGATCATAGCGCAGGCCGCGATCGTACCCGGGCATCCAGAAATGCGGATCGATCGTCTCCGGCGGATTCTCGCCGAAATAGACCGCGAACCATTTCCAGCTGATGCGGCTGTAGTCCAGATCGCCAACGATCTCGAACGGCTCCGGCATGCCGCGCGGCGCCGATTCCTCCATGTATCTTCGCAGAAACGCAATGCGTTCCGGAGACTTTCCCTTGAGCGTTCCGCCGTGGCTCCACCAGAGAATCCCGTCCGGCGAGTCGTAGGTCTCCCCGTGCGTCACATAGACTCCCTGAGTGATTCCGAACCAGAAGCGATCGACCTCCTCCTCCGCGCTGATGCGGCCCCAGCCTTGCGGAATGTCTCCTTCGTAGCGGACCTCGTCCATCATGATCGGCTTGAACACGAGCTTGCGCGCCATCGAGGCCCGACCTGGTCCCTCGACTGCCGCCGAACACTGGATGCTCGCGTGCGTCAGCAAGGGGTCGCTGTTGTCGTAGAAGCGGATGCCGTTGTGAATGGATCGCAGGCGACCGTAGGGATCGTTTTCCGCCACGATGCGGAAGTAACGCTTCCAGTCCTCAGGCTTCTTTTCTGTCATGAAGTCGTATTCGTTCGCGAAGCTCCACCATACGTTCCGGCATGCGGAGAAACGCGCGATGACGTATTTCAAGTATTCATCGTCGCTTTCAGGCGGCATGCGGTCGAATCCCCAATGTCCTTCGTCGTAAGGATGGAACAGAATCACGTCCGCTTCGATTCCCAAGTCGCGCAGGGCGATGATCCCGTCTTCCAGAATGCGGAAGTACGCCGGATTGAAGCGTGAGTAATCCCATGTGTTCGGAGGCGTTCCTTCATACGGATAAAGTTCCGGCTCCTTGCGGTTGAACGCGTACCACTTGGGAAAGACGCAGAAACGGATTTTGTTGAATGGAGCCCTGGACAGCGTTTCCAACGTCTTTTTCCTCAATGCTTCCGGCTGCTGAAGCCACGCGTAGCACGTCGTCCCGTAAATGCGCAGCTCGGTCCCGTCCGAGTATTCAAAGCCGTTGTCGGCAGTCGTTCGCGCCGGTCCGTGATTGCCGCGCTTCGGTGCGACTGCCAGAAAACGGCCTTCCTTTCCATTCAGATCCGCAAGGGGGGAATTTGTTCGCCAGAACCATTCTCCTTCTCTTTCCGGGGAAAAACGGATTCGGTAGTTTCCGCCGCCGTCATAGAAGCCTGCGACCTTGACGGCTTCGCCCCCGTCCCTGTTTTGGAACGACGCTCCGATCAGCCCGGAGCGGAACGGCCTTTCCGGTTCCTCTTTCACAAAAAAGCTTAACTCGATCATTCCCCATCGTTCGACTTGCTTCATGTTGTTCCTTTCCGTATCATTTCGATTCGCGCCTTCTTTTTCCGACTGCGACGCAGGCAAGGCGATGCAAAAAAGAGCGGGCAAGGCGCAGAATCCGCCCGTTCATCCGTAATGCAAGCGGAATCCCTTCCTGTTTCGGTTCATCGTCCGTTCTCTCTTGAAGTCGAAGGAGCGACAAGAAGCGCGCCATGGAGCTTCCACTCCATGGCGCGCCGGTTCCTGGTTTTTTCAGGCCGCGTCTCTTACGCGATGGTTCCGCGCACCATCACCAGAGACTTGCTGTCCGTATCCACGTACAGGCTGTAGCTGTCGCTCACCCAGGCGGAGAGGTCCGAATCCCACGTCGCGCTCTCCCCGTTCAG
>CAZAAM010000222.1:0-2470 GCA_964483055.1 uncultured Victivallales bacterium | reverse complement strand
CCTTCCGTCTGGAAGACGACTGCTATCTTCTTTCCTGCTTCGATGATTTCATCAAGCCCGCGCAGACGCCGATTCGGAGTCCTGACGCGAAGATCTTCCTTTCCGGCGTGCCGTCGATCTCCGCGCTTACGGGCCGTAAGATCAACAGCGAACGAATGAATGTGGAATACTGCCCCATCGAAGGCGACGTTTTCGCCGCCGATCCGACCGGAAACGGCGAAAAATACGAGTCGAAGGCGCATTCCGGCGTTCCGGTCCGCTGGATTTCATCCAGCAACAAATATTTCGCATCCATTCTCTTCGCGCCGCAGAGCGCGCCGTTCGCCGCCTCGGACGCAAGTCGCGTCTTCATCGATCGGGTCGTCTCCGGCAAGCCGGAACGTCTGCCATTGCCGTATGCGACTGCGCATCTGGGAACGCTCTCGCTTCCTCCGGGAACGAGCGTTCTTTCCATCGAAACCTTCGCCGGGCCGAAGGAAATGAAGCTCATCCGCACGCTTGCGGAAACCTATCCCGAACTGACGAGCATCATGCACATTTCCTACTGGTCCTGGTTCGAATTCATCGCGCGTCCGATGCTTTGGTTCCTGACCTGGCTCAAGGGCATCGTCGGATCCTATGGCCTGGCCATCATCGGCCTGACGATCCTCGTCCGCGCGATCTTCTGGCCGATCACCCAGAAGGCGAACGCTTCCATGCGCCGCATGTCCAAGATCCAGCCGATCATGAAGGAACTCCGCGAAAAATACAAGGATTCCCCGCAAGAGCTCAATGTCAAGATGATGGAGCTTTATCGCAAGGAGAAGGTCAATCCTCTCGGCGGATGCCTCCCCATTCTTCTGCAGATCCCTGTCTTCATCGCTCTCTATTCCGCGCTTGACTGCGCCGTCGAGCTTCGCGGCGTCTCCTTCCTCTGGTGCAAGGATCTTTCCATGCCCGACCTCGTAGGACCGCGTCTTCCGTTCAGCATTCCCCTGCTCGGACAGGTCGGACTGCATCCTCTGATCCTGATCATGACGACGCTCATGATCGTTCAGCAGAAAATGATGCCTGCGACAGGCGATCCCACCCAGCGCAAGATGATGATGATCGTCCCGATCGTCATGCTCGTCATGCTCTACGATCTTCCGTCCGGACTCACGCTCTACTGGACGGTCAGCCAAATTTTCAGCATCCTTCAAATGAAATACGGTCAATACATGGCGAAGCGGGAGGAAGCGGCGAACGCAGCCTCCGCCGCACACGGCCATTGACGCTCTGATTCGCAACACGCAAGGAGTTCAGTTCACAATGGAACAGCAAGACACGTTCGCAACGGTCGAGCCCCAGGCTTTAGAGTCCGTCGCATCCCTTGAAAAAGAAACGCCCGCGCAGGAGGTTGCTCCAGCGGCGGAAGAAAACATGAAGCGCGACGAAGCGGAAGACTCCGCCGCCGCACTGGAACAAAATCAGACGAAAGCGTCCGCTGAAGAACCGAAGAAAAAGACCGTCTCTTCGGAAAAGCGTCAGAAGCGCGCGCCGCGTCTGGAATCCAAGCCTCAGAAAATCGTCCCGTCCGACCAGCTTGACAAGGCGGCGAATACGCTCAACACCATGCTTGACTATCTTGGTCTCGACGCCACCATCCGCGCCGAAGGCAAGCCCGGCAAGGTCAACCTCCTTGTCAAGAGCGACGACGCCGGACGCATCATCGGACACAAGGGACAGACGCTTTCCAATCTTCAGCTGCTCGTCAACCGCATCATGCAGAAGGTTGACGCAGACTTTCCGAAGCTTTACATCGACATCGACGGCGGGCAGCAAAAGCGAGAAGCGCGGACTGCGAGCAAGTCGTCTGCGAAGAGCGAATCCGCCCGCAGCGAACGTCCACGCCGCAATGGAGGAGAAGGAGAAGAGCGCGGCGAGCGGAACGGACGCCCCCGGCGTCGTCGCAGCGAAGGCGGCGAAGGTTCTCCGCGCGAACGCATGTTGCGGCAGCAGGCGCTCGACGCCGCGAAGGAAGTCCGTCTCTTCGGTCTCCCGAAGACGCTTCCCCCGATGAATTCCCACGATCGCCGCGTCATTCATATGACGCTCAAGGACGAAGCCGACCTCTCCACGGAAAGCGTCGGCGACGGCGATTGCCGCAGCGTGGTGATTTCCCTGAAGGAAGGCGCCTGATTCATTGGTTCGTTCGGGGCTTTCGATTGCGGAAAGTCCATACGGCGGAGCGCGTCATTACGCGTCTCCGCCTTTTTCTGTCGGAATAAAAATACTGCATTTCCGAATTTTTTTGTTTTTTCAACAATAAAAGACAATCTATTTTCGTTAAATAGCATATAATAGTTCTTTGACGAATGGCAAATACAGAAAAAAGCGAAAAAATCCTTTCCATCCCCATTCCATGCTGCACGACCTTTGAAATAGGTGCGAGGAGGATTTGCAACTGTTCCAAACGAAAACACAAACAGAAGAAAGGCATGTTATGAAC
>CAZAAM010000221.1:0-2500 GCA_964483055.1 uncultured Victivallales bacterium | reverse complement strand
CGCAGTCACGATCGGAAACCATGGCGTCTGCGCCGCTCTGCTCATGATGCTGCTATGGCTCTGCGAACGCGGAGAGGACGCTGCATGGCCCGGAGCGCATGCGTTCTGCGCCGGACTCGCGACCGGACTTGTCTTCAACGTGGAATTCGTCGCCGGCGGGACCTTCGGGCTCGGCGTATTCATTCTGGTCGCGACGGCGCCGGGCGTTGCGCGGGAAAGAATGCGGCGAATCGCCCTCTACATGCTCGGCGCAGCTTTGCTGCTGCTTGCGGAAGGCGCGATGAACGCGATCAATCACGGTTCGCCTCTGCCGCTGTATCTGCTGACGCATCGTCCGAATCTCGCCGAGCGCAATGCGGCGGCGTATGCGTGGGACGTCCTTTTCGGCGCAGAGGGAATCTTTCTTTACACGCCTGCGCTTCTTGCGATACTGCCTGCGATCGGCGACCGGGAAATCCGGCAAGACCGCGTCTTCCGTTGCATGACGCTCTGCTGCGCCGCGGCGATGGCGATCTTCATTCTTTCCACGAGCGACCGCGGCGGATGGTGTTACGGATTCCGCTTCTTTGTTCCGCTTTCCCCGATTCTGCTCTTCTACGGATTCCTCGCCCTGCGCCGAAAGAAAAATCCGACCGCCTGGCTCCTGTTCGCGGCCGCGCTGCTCTGGGGCGGCGTCGCGACGATGTTCGGCGTCTGCAATCCATGGGTCGCGAAATGCGAAGGCAAGCCGGATCCGAATCATGCCCGCGCCACGACGGGCGTCCGCAACGCCTTTTTGGCAAACGTCCTCGTCTTCTGCTGGGATCATGATCCGGAGGGACGCGCGACACGCTTTCTCATGGATCGCATCTATGGACGGGAAGCCGCCCTGCCCTACCTTTTTCTGGAACACATGAACCGCGGCGACGAGGACGGGGCGCGGCGCGTTCTTCTGGCGATTCCTCCGGAGGAAAAGGATTTTTCCGAGCGTGCCGGGAAATGAAAAACATTTGAAAAAGCCGCTTCTTCATGCTATAGTATTGTTTGCCGTTTTTGAAGAATTCACAGCTGAACACAAGCGTTTCGAGGATAGGAATCATGCCAGAAGAAAGCGTTTCGCCCGAACTTGAACAGAAAAATTTCGATGCAATCTTCCAACAACGGAAGGCGAAGGCCGAAGAGCTCGCCGCAGCCGGGATCGCGCCTTACGGCAGACGCGTGGACGGAATCATTCACAGCGACGAAGCTCGCGCGAAATACGTTCCCGATTCGGAGGAGCAGGAACGCGTCACGGTCGCCGGTCGCATCATGACCTTCCGCGTCATGGGCAAGGCGACGTTTCTTCACATCAAGGACGAAGCGGGATCTCTTCAGCTTTACGCGCAGCGCGACGTGCTCGGCGAAGAGGAATACAAGCGTTTCAAACGGCTCGACATCGGCGATATCATCTCCGCGACCGGACCGATGTTCGTCACGCGCACCGGTGAAATCACGCTGAAAGTCGAATCCTACGTTCTGCTTTCCAAATCGTTGCGTCCTCTTCCTGAAAAGTTTCACGGACTCACGGACATGGAGCAGCGCTACCGTCAGCGCTATTTGGATCTTATCACGAACGACGAGAGCCGCGAGATCTTTCGCAAGCGCGTCCGGATTCTCCGTGAAATTCGCAATTATCTGGAGGAGCGCGGGTTCATGGAAGTGGAGACTCCGATGCTCCAGTACATCCCCGGCGGCGCGGCGGCGAATCCCTTCAAGACGCATTATCAGGCGCTGGATTGCGACATGTTCCTGCGCATTGCGCCGGAGCTTTATTTGAAGCGCCTCCTCGTCGGCGGATTCGAACGCGTTTACGAACTCAATCGCAACTTCCGCAACGAAGGCATCGACCGCCGCCACAATCCGGAATTCACGATGATCGAAATCTATCAGGCCTACGGCAACTGCGAAAGCATGATGGAATTGATCGAAGGCATGATTTCCAGCATTGCGCAAAAGGTCTTCGGAACGCTTGAAATCACCCTCCCCGGCGGAAAAGTCATCGATCTTTCGACTCCATGGCGGCGCGCGCCGTACCGCGACCTGATTCGCGAGAAGACCGGCATGCCGGACTGGTTCGAACTGCCGAAGGAAATCAAATATCAAAAGGCGAAGGAGCTTGGCGCGCAGGTCATGCCCGACTGGACCGATCTGGAAATCACGCACGAAATCTATGAAAAACTGATCGAACATACTCTGATTCAGCCGACGTTCGTCACGCGCCTTCCGGCGGAGCTCGTTCCGCTCGCAAAGAAATGCCCGGACGATCCGTCCTCCGTCGATGTCTTCGAACTGGAAATCAACGGACAGGAAATCGCGCCCGGCTACACCGAGCTGAACGACCCGATCGATCAGCGCCGCCGCTTCATGGAACAGGTCACTCTTTCCGGCAAGGATCCGGCGCAGGCCGTTGACGAAGACTTCCTCACGGCGCTGGAATACGGCATGCCTCCGGCGGGCGGCATGGGCGTCGGCATCGACCGTC
>CAZAAM010000220.1:0-2506 GCA_964483055.1 uncultured Victivallales bacterium | reverse complement strand
AACGGGCGACGGCACGCCTTCGAAATGGCGCACCGGACGCAGGCAGACGTAGAGGTCAAGCTTTTGACGAAGCGTCACGTTCAGAGAGCGAAAGCCCTTTCCGACCGGCGTCGTCAGTGGTCCCTTGATGCTGATCCGGTGCGCGGCGATCGCCTCCAGAGTCTCATCCGGAAGCCACGTTCCTTCTCCATAGACGGCGTTCGCCTTCTCTCCTGCGAAGACCTCCATCCAGGAGATGCGGCGCTTCCCGCCATAGGCCTTCTCGACGGCGCTGTTCCAAATATGCATCGAGGCGCGCGTGATGTCCGGTCCGATGCCGTCTCCTTCGATGTAGGTGACGATCGGGTTGTCGGAAACGTTCAGCGTTCCATCGGGGGATGCGGTGATCGGATCGCCGGAAACCGGCTTGATTTTCAAATAGCTCATGGTTCTATTTCTCCCTTGCTGTTTTTCATGTTGATTGTTTCGAATGCAACGACCGGCTCGAGGCCCGCGGCGCAGATTCGAACGGAAAGTTCATAGACGCCGTCCGACACATGGGCGTCGACGATCTTCATTTCGCTCAATGCAAGTTCGTTCCGGCCCGCCTTCAGGACATGCCGAACGCCCTCGATCATGTCGAATCCGTCGATGTGCTGCGAGACGATGATCGTCGCCGCTCGATCGGATTCGATCTCCAGCTTCTGACGGACGGTCAATTCGCGCCGCTCCTGCGACCATGTCCGTTCGCTCGTCAGACGCGACACTTGAAAGAAAGGATTCATGTCAGCGCAAACCGAGAACGTCCTGCATGTCGTAGAGGCCCGGCTTTGCCGTCTCCAGCCATTTCGCCGCGCGCAAGGCTCCTTTGGCGAAGGTCATGCGGCTGGACGCCTTGTGCATCAGCTCCACGCGCTCGCCGTCGCCCGCGAACAGCACGGTATGATCCCCGACGATGTCGCCGCCACGGATCGCGTGCACGCCGATCTCCCGTTTCGTTCGGGCGCCGACTATGCCTTCCCGTCCATAGACGAGATCCTCCTTGCCGCGTCCCGCCGATTCGCAAAGCACCTCCGCAAGACGGACCGCCGTTCCGCTGGGCGCATCCTTCTTCTTGTTATGATGCGCCTCGATGATCTCCATATCGAAGTCATTGCCGAGCAGTTTCGCCGCAATGGCCGAAAGATGAAACAGAAGATTCACGCCGACGCTGTAGTTGGAAGAAAGCACGATGCGTGCGCCCCGCTCCGCAAGACCGCGCACGGCCGCTCGATCGGAGTCCGTCAGCGCGGTCGTTCCGATCACGATCGCAAGACCCGCTTCGGCGGCGAGCTTGGCATTGTTCAGTACGTCGCCCGTGCTGAAATCGATGATCGCGTCCGCCTGTCGAAGCGCGTCAAGCGTCAAGGAATCCTGCAGCTTCACGCCAAGTTCAGCGACGCCGGCAAGAGATCCGGCGTCCCGCCCAAGAAATTCCGACCCGGATCGTTCCGTTGCGCCGACGAGAGAGAATTCGGGATCGGCGGCGACGGCGGCGACGAGCATGCGCCCCATCCGTCCGGCGGCGCCCGTTATGACGACTCGAATCATAATCAGACTCCCTGCAATGTTTTCTTATAAGATTCCAAGAGCTTGTCCATCGGAACGGAAATCGTTTTTTCGTTCTTGTGGAAGCGCAGCTTCTGAGTTTCCATGGTCGTGCCGACTTTCGCCCAGGAATGTCCTTCCAGCAGCTTTTCCAGATCGCGCTCCTTCTCCGGACGGCATGTCAGGATGAAGCGCGAGTTCGATTCGGAAAACAGCGTTTCCAGCATGGTAAGATTCGACGCGCCTGGAACCTTGTCGAGATCGATGTCGAAGCCGACACGTCCGCCGAGCGCGGACTTCGCGCAAGCGACGCCGAGACCGCCGAGAGCCGGAGAAACGACCGAGCTTGGAATGCCGGCTTTGATGATCTTCGCCAACGCATGATACAGAGCGTTCGCCTTCTTCGCATCCACTTTCGGGACATCGTTGCCGATCGCGTCGAGCATGGCAAAGTATTCGCTTCCGCCGAGCTCCTTGCGCGTGTCGCCAAGGACGTAGATGGAATCGCCCGCGCCTTTTGCGTCGATGCTGACCGCCTTGGAAACGTCGTCCATCTTCGCGATGACGCTGAACAGAACCGTTGGCGGGATGGAAATCTTGCGTCCGCCGCGCGTACTGTCGTTCTTCATGCTGTCCTTGCCGGAAATGCAGGGAGTCTGGAACGCGATCGTCGTATCGTAGAGCGCCTGATTGGCGCGCACCAGCTGCGCAAGCTTGTATTCTCCGCCCCGAGTCTTTTCGCTCTGCACCGGATCGGGCCAGCAGAGGTTGTCCGGGCCGGCGATATGATCCGGATCGGCGCCGGCCGCCACGGCACGGCGAATCGCAAGATCGATGATCGACGCCATCATGTCATAGGTGTCGATGTCGCTGTAGCGCGGCAGAATGCCGGACGCCAAAACGATGCCTTCTTTCCCGAGCGGCTCGGCCATGGAAACCG
>CAZAAM010000219.1:0-2516 GCA_964483055.1 uncultured Victivallales bacterium | reverse complement strand
GCTCCGTTGAATCCTTCATCGGCAGTCTGAAGGACATGCTCGATCGCCGCATTTCGTTCAGCCTCTATATGGCTCATGGCGGAACTTCGTTCGGTCCGTGGGTCGGCGCGAACACGCCGCCCTATCGTTCCTTCTCGACCTCCTACGACTATAACGCGCCTATCTCCGAGGCCGGCTGGCTGACGGACAAGTTCCATGCCGTGCGCGCGCTCTTGAAGGACTATCTGAATCCGGGCGAAACGCTCTCTCCGATTCCGGATGAACTTCCGGTCATGGAGATTCCGGAAATCCGCTTCACGGAGTTCGCCAATCTGTTCGACAGCCTTCCCGCCCCGATTGAAAGCGAAACGATCCGTCCAATGGAAATGTACGATCACGGATTCGGACGAATTCTCTACCGTAAGACGCTTCCCGCATCCGCTTCCGGAAAGACGATCCGCATCCGCGACGTTCATGACTGGGCGCTCGTCTATCTGAACGGGAAGCGCATCGCCGTCTTCGATCGCGGGAAGCAGCAGGAATCGGTCGTCCGTCTTCCGAATTTCTCCGACGAGGCGACGCTCGACATCCTCGTGGAGAATAACGGACGAGTCAACTTCGGACCCGGCATCATCGACCGCAAGGGAATCACGGAAACGGTCGAACTGCTCGATGCGCCGAACGCCAGGAACGCGACCGAACTCAAGAACTGGCAGATCTTCCTGCTCCCGGTCGATGCCGAGTTCCAGCGCGCGAAACGCTACGACGCGGAGCGCGCAGAAGGACCGACATGGTGCAGAGCGACCTTCCAAATTGAAGGCAAGCCCGCGGACACGTTCCTTGACATGAGCAAATGGGGCAAGGGCAACGTCTGGATCAACGGCTGGAATCTGGGACGCTTCTGGCGAATCGGACCGCAGCAGACTCTCTTCCTTCCGGGCTGCTGGCTGAAGGAAGGCGCAAACGAAATCATCGTTTTCGACGTCTTCCCTCCGGAAAATCCAGCCGTCGCCGGCGTGAAGATTCCGATTCTCGACGTGCTCCAATCCGACTCGACGCTCAAGCATCGTAAGGAAGGTCAGAATCTCGATCTCTCCGGCGAAAAGCCGACGGTTCAGGGAACGCTTGAAAACAACGACGTCTGGCAGACGGTTCGTTTCGATGCGCCCGCAACCGGACGATACATCTGCCTGGAAGCCGTCAGCGAGCATAATGGCAGCGACACGATGGCATCCGCCGCGGAACTGAACCTGATCGCGCCGGACGGCTCCGATCTGAATCGCATCGATTGGAAGGTCGTCTATGCGGACAGCGAAGAGGTTGACAAAGGCAATAACGGCGCGGACAAGCTGATCGATCAGCAGGAATCCACCTTCTGGCATTCGGAGTGGAGCCGCAATCCGACCAAGCTTCCGCATTCGGTCGTCATCGATCTCGGACGGGAAGAAACGTTCGTCGGATTCCGCCTGCTTGGACGAACCGACAACAACTCCAACGGCAGAATCAAGAACTTCCGCTTCTATGTCAAAAAGGAGCCGTTCCGCTTCTGACCGAATCGAACAACGGACAAAACGCCGTTTTCTTCTGGAAAAGGGTAAGCGACGGACTGTCTTCCGACTGTTCGCCGCTTGCTCTTTTGCCTTCGAGAAAAAACAAAAAAAACGCCGCTTGGATAAAAAAAAGGTTGATTTTTCATAAAAGCGCGGATATGTTCCTTTCATTTAATTAAGGATGTCGCGCAAAGACGCCCGAATTTCAACAACCAACAACCGCAAACAGACCGGAGGCATTTCACATGGTTGCTGTCGCAATGTTCCTCTTCTTCACCGCGCTCGTCGGCTTCGTGACTTGGCTGCTCACGCGCAAGCAGGACACGTCTACGAACACAGGGTTCTTTCTTGCCGGACGGAGCCTCACTTTTCCGCTCATCGCCATTTCCATTCTCCTGACGAATCTTTCTACGGAACAGATGGTCGGTCTGAACGGCGATGCGTTCATGTCCGGATTCTGTGTCATGGCGTGGGAAGTCGTCGCGGTCATCGCGCTCGTCGCGATGGCGCTCTTTTTTCTGCCGCGCTTCCTGAAAAGCGGCATTGCGACCATTCCTCAACTGCTTGAAATCCGTTTCGACCATACGACGCAAGTCATTTGCAACGTAATCTTCCTCGCGGCCTACGCCTGCATCCTCATGCCGATCATCCTCTACACCGGCGCGCGCGGGCTTGCGGACAGCCTGGACGTCAACGCGCTGACCGGAATCGAATCCGATACGGCGATTCTGTGGATCATGGTCTGGAGCGTGGGAATCATCGGCGCGTGCTATACGCTTTTCGGCGGACTGAAGTCCATCGCGATCTCCAATCTGCTCTATGGCATCGGGCTGCTTGTCGGAGGATTCATGATCGTCTACTTCGGACTGAAGGAAGTCGGCGGCGGAGACGGCGTCATAGCAGGAGTCGATACGCTCCGCAGAGAGATTCCGGAGCGTCTGAATTCGATCGGCAGTCCGGACTCCAGGGCGCCGTTCGGACAGCTCT
>CAZAAM010000218.1:0-2553 GCA_964483055.1 uncultured Victivallales bacterium | reverse complement strand
ATTCCGACTGCAATCCAAATCCAGAAGGCATCGATGTCAGGCATGTCTCACGCTCTCTTTTTTCCGTCGGATTCATGAACCGGCTTGTTCGAAATTTCAGTCTCATCGTGCAAACGCGCCCGGGCGTTCCGCCGTGCGAACCGTTTGAGGACGCGTTCCTCCAGTGCGAAGCGGCTTTTCCCGTTGGGGAAACGAATGCGCCGCCGCATTGAAATGGCGCGCCTATGACTGCAGCCGCAAGCGAAACGTCGATCACGGCTGTCAGCACGATCTTGTTTATTTCCGTTTTGCGGCCTTCTTCCAGTTCCAGGTTTCGCGATAGTAGTCTCGCCGTTCGAGAATGTCCTTAATATAAGTCCTTGTCGATGCAATGTCAATCAATGCGAACGCATTTCCGTCCGGCATGGCGGGCTTCCAGAGATTCGCACGCTGGGGACCGGCGTTGTACTCGCTCAGAGCCAAAATCTCCTTGTCGCGATAGTCCTGCCAGTTGCGCAGAGCGCGCGCAAGATACCATGATCCGATTTCCAGATTCAGATCCGGTTCGGTCAAAGCTCCGCGCATGAGCTTGCCGGTCCGATGCGCCTTTTCCCAATCGGCGACCGCCGCGCCGGGCATGATCTGCATCAGGCCGATCTCGCCTTTCCCGCCGAGGGTATCGCGGTCGAAACGGCTTTCTTTCCAGACCACGGCCTTCAGGAGACAGGGATCGACTCCGTTTCGCATTGCGGCGTCCACGATCAGCGCGTCATATCGGCTCTCCCTCGACATGCGCTCGCGGAGGAGACCGATGCCCTTCCATATGCAGATGGAAAATGCGATTCCGAGGATTGCGGACAGTACGATCAAAATCGTAGCGGAAACGCGGCCGGCCGGAGGAACGCCCTGCGGCGGAGCGCCTTTCGGCGATTTCACTTCGACATTGCGGAGAGACATGTCCGGATCTCCTCGTTCTTTTCGGTGGGTCCGCGCGCCGGACGGCGCTCCGGCTCATGCGCGCAACGCGCATTGCGCTTACTGCGGCTCGGATGAGGCGGACGCCATGTGCGCGGCGGCTTCTGCGGCCTTGCGGATCTGCTCCGCTTCGTTGACAAGACGCTTGAAGGTCTCCTCGAACTTGAGCTCCTGCGGCAGCGGAATCACGCGCAGTTCGCGCAACTGCTTCATATCCACGGCGGCGGGGGCGTTCATCATCAGGTCTTCCGCCTGCTGATTGAACGGGAAGGCTATGACCTCGCGGATGTTCGGCGCATCCGCGAGAAGCATCGCCATGCGGTCGACGCCCGGAGCGATGCCTCCGTGCGGGGGCGCTCCCAGCTTGAACGCATGAATCATGCCTCCGAATTTCTCGTCGACCGTCTCCTTGGAGTAGCCGCACATTTCGAAGGCCTTGTACATGAGCTCCGGCTGATGGTTTCGGATCGCTCCGGAAGAAAGCTCGATGCCATTGCAGACAATGTCATATTGATACGCGAGAATTTCAAGCGGATTCTTCTCCAAAAGGGCTTGCATGCCGCCCTGAGGCATGGAGAACGGATTGTGGCTGAAAATCAGCTTTCCGGTCTCCTCGTCCGTCTCGAACATCGGGAAATCGACGATCCAGCAGAAGCGGTATTCGTCCTGTGCGATCAGATTCAGTCTGCGTCCGAGCTCGGAGACGACCTTGCCTCCGACCGAATTCACAAGCTTCCGATCGTCCGCAAGGAAGAACAGCACGTCGCCGTCCTTGCAGTCCGCCGCCTTCGCCAGATCAGGAACCTCGGACCCCGTCATGAACTTGACGATCGGACTCTTCACATCGCCGTTCGTCCAAATGATGTATGCCATGCCCTTCGCGCCGCATTCCTGCGCGAACGCGATCATGTCGTCGTAGAACTTGCGCGGCTGCGCTCCGCCGATGCCGGGAACCTTGATCGCCTTGACGACGCCGCCTGCGGCGACGGTCTTCGCGAACGCCTGAAAGCCGCTGCCGCGGAAGATTTCCGTCACATCCATCATCTTCAGCGGATTGCGAAGGTCCGGCTTGTCCGTGCCGTAGACGTCCATCGCTTCGCGATATGGAATGCGCGGGAACGGAGCGTCCGTCACCTTCTTCGTGCTGAACTTCCGGAAGATTTCGCACAACAGCTCTTCCAGAATCGCGAAAATGTCGTCCTGCGTCGCAAAGCTCATTTCAATGTCCAGCTGATAGAATTCGCCTGGACTGCGATCGGCGCGCGCGTCCTCGTCTCGAAAGCACGGCGCGATTTGGAAGTATCGGTCGAAGCCTGCCACCATCAGCAGCTGCTTGAACTGCTGCGGCGCCTGCGGAAGCGCGTAGAACTTGCCTGGATGCACGCGACTCGGAACCAGATAGTCGCGCGCTCCTTCCGGAGAACTGCTCGTCAGAATCGGCGTCTGGTATTCCGTGAATCCCAGCGACCACATCTTCTTGCGAAGCTCCGCAATCAGTCGGGAACGCATGACGATATGATTATGCAGCTCCTCCCTGCGCAGGTCGAGAAAACGATCGTTCAGGCGCATCGAGTCGGGCGCGTCCTCGTCTTTGACGAC
>CAZAAM010000217.1:2167-2571 GCA_964483055.1 uncultured Victivallales bacterium | reverse complement strand
CGTTTCCGCTGAACGGCGATCTGGGATAGAAACGCATTTTCACAAAGCGCAGCCGAAGCGCCGTCAAGCCCTTTGGAAGATACTTCATCCCGGCTTTGACGCGGACGAAGCCGCAAAGGGAAAATGGAAGCAACGGCGTTTTTCAAAATCTTTTCCATCCCATCCCAGTCGGAGAGGACGCGTATAAAAAAGACGAGGCAGACTTTCATCCGCCTCGTCTCCGGACTTTAATATTCGGCTTGATTACTTCGCTGACTTTTTCGCCGCAGGCTTTTTCGCGGCGGAGGCCTTCTTTGCAGGTTCAGCCTTCTTTGCGGCGGAGGCTTTCTTTGCAGGTTCAGCCTTTTTTGCGGCGGAGGCATTCTTTGCAGGTTCGGCCTTTTTTGCGGCGGAGGCCTTCTTTG
>CAZAAM010000217.1:0-2067 GCA_964483055.1 uncultured Victivallales bacterium | reverse complement strand
CAGGTTCAGCCTTCTTTGCGGCGGAGGCCTTCTTTGCAGGTTCAGCCTTCTTTGCGGCGGAGGCCTTCTTTGCAGGTTCAGCCTTCTTTGCCGTCTTGCAGGCATCGTCATGTTCGCATCCGCAATCGCATTCTTCCGACTCCTCATCGAGTCCGAGCGCCTTCTTCACGTCTTCCTCGGTGGGGTTCTTGGGAAGATCGACTTTGACAGCGGTCCACAGCTCTTCGTGAATCAACTCGTCGCCCGGCTCAAGAAGGGCGAGAGGACCAAGAGTTTCAAGCTCCAGGAAGGTCTTGCACGTATAGAGTTCAACGGAGCAGTTGTTGTCCGGATATTCTTCTTCGTCGTAGTAATTGAACTGCTTGACGAAGGCGACGCCCTTGTTCAGATAGGCGCACCAGCCCTGCTGGCAGTTGATTCCGATCTTGAATGGAGTTTTTGCATTCGGATCCTGGCGGAGCATGACGAGATCATCGCCCCAGAAAACGCGAGGATC
Organism: uncultured Victivallales bacterium; assembly: GCA_964483055.1. Lineage (GTDB taxonomy): Bacteria > Verrucomicrobiota > Lentisphaeria > Victivallales > UBA1829 > UBA1732. The sequence continues at coordinate 1,571 of CAZAAM010000217.1, read as the reverse complement.
GGTCATGCTGGCATAGGGCCAGACGCTGACGAACTTGGTCGGGAGCAGGGCGTTCGGATCGCCCGGATTCTGCGGAACGACGGCAACGCCGCCGACATCCATGACGGAAAGAGCCCAGCCGGCGCATTCGACGTGCCAAAGACCGTCATTGCGGAGAATGTGTTCGATACGGAAAGAATTTTCGCCTTCAGGATAAATGTTGATGGTTTTGGAAATATGCGTAAGCTCTTCCGGCTCGGAGACGAAGGAGATGGCGCCGTCCTCCATTTCATAGACGGAAATCTGTTCGTTGTCCGGCGCATAAGTGCGGATCGGGTCTTCCGGAGAATGCCAGAAACGGTGTCCGCCGTAATTGACCCACTTGTCGCCGCCTGTTTTGCCCGCGAGCTTCGGATCGACCATGAAGATATTCTCGCCGTCTTCGAGGAAGCCGCCGATGATGCGGGGACCGACCTCGGTCGTTACAATCAGTTTGAACTTGCCGTGGGTGAGTTCGATGCAGTTGTCCCATCCCTGGAACTTGACTTTTTTGATTTTCATTTCGTTTTTCATAGCGAGTCTCCTTTTGGAAGTTTCGATTTCATTGTTTTTCAGACGGTTCGCTCCATCAGCCAGCCGATCAGATCGCGAAGCAAGTCGCGTTCCGGCGAATTCGGGAGGGACGACAGTGCGCCGCGCGCGGCTTCCGAAAGCTCATAAATCCGTTTGCGGACGGCGTCAGCGGCGCCGCACTCCGTAAGAAGCGTACGAATTCTGCCAATATGTTCAGGCGTATAGTCGGACTTGCGCAGCATGGAGCAGAGAGCGGCTTTCTGAGCGGAGCGCATGCGTTCCCATGCTTCAAGGAAGAGGACAGTCGGCTTCGCTTCCTGAAAGTCTGAGCAGAGAGGCTTGCCGAATTTCTCCTCCACGCCGAACACTCCGAGCATATCGTCTTGAAGCTGGAACGCGCGCGCCAGATTGAGGGCGTAATCGGAAAGGCTTGCGAACGGCTCTTCATCCGGCTCGCAGCGACCAAGAGCGATCGCCGCGCCGCAATGGAGCGCGAAACGAAAGATCGCGCCGGTCTTTCCATCGATCATACGGAAGACGTCTTCGATCTTGACGTCCGTTGGATCGCGCAGTTCGAACTCGACGTCGAGAGCTTCGCCGGAAATCAGTTCGCACGCAAGGGAGGTCTGCATTCTCTGAGCGAGGCGGAGAACCAATTCAGGATTCGCGCCTTGTTCCACTGTTCGCGCAAGGAGATGAAACGCCCAGGCCTGTTGAAGATCGCCGGCAAGAATCGCCAAGTCCGAACCGAATTTGCGCGCGCGCGTCTTCGGCGCATGCAGAACCTCTTCCGCGTATTGGGCGATTTCGACATGCGTCGCAGGGAGTCCGCGCCGCGTGTCATCGCAGTCGATGATGTCGTCGTGCACCAATGTCCAGTTGTGGTAGACCTCCACAGCGGCCGCAGCGGAAAGCGCGGATGCACGATCGCCGCCGAACATGGAGCATGCCCAAAGAAGCAGAGCGGGACGCAGCCTTTTCCCGCCGCGCATGGGATAGGAAAGAACGGCATTGCGCAG
>CAZAAM010000216.1:0-2593 GCA_964483055.1 uncultured Victivallales bacterium | reverse complement strand
GCGCGAAGGCGATCGCGGACTCCATGCTCTGCAAGACCGCCTGGTTCGGCGCGGATCCGAATTGGGGCCGCGTGCTCGCGGCGGCGGGATATTCCGGCGCGACTTTTCAGCCGGAAAACGTCTCTTTGGACTACGACGAGCAGCCGGTCGTTCGAAAAGGCATGGACGCCGGAACGCCGGAAGCGGTTCTGAGCGAGCTGATGAAGAAGCGCGAATTCACGATTCGGCTCGATCTCGGCGCCGGCGGGTGCTCCTGCATCCGCTGGACCAGCGATCTGACCTACGACTACGTCAAGATCAATGCCGACTATCACACGTGAAATCAAAGAATTCTTATCGCATTAGGAAGGACCAATCGACATGATGGAGGATGTCATCAAGAAGGCGGATGTCTTGATCGAAGCGCTGCCGTACATTCAGCAGTTCCGGGACGAAATCGCCGTCATCAAGTTCGGCGGAAGCGCGATGGAGAATCCGGACATCACGCATCGGATCATGCGCGATATCGTGCTTTTGGAGGCGATCGGCATGAAGGTCGTCGTCATTCATGGCGGCGGAAAGGCGATTACGGCTCGTTTGAAAGAGCTGAACATAGAAACCGTGTTCGTCAACGGTCTGCGTCGCACCTGCGAAAAGACGATTGAAGTCGTCGACGACGTGCTTCACAATCAGATCAATCGCTCCCTCGTGGAAAGCATTCTGTCGACCGGAGGAATCGGCGCACAGCTTTCCGGCAAGAAGATTCTGCGCGCGGAGAAGCTTTGGAGCAAGGATTCGAAGACCGGGGAAAAGCTCGACATCGGCTTCGTCGGGCGGATTTTAGCCGTGAACGTCGCCCCGATCCTGGATGCGCTCAACTTCCGCATCATTCCGGTTGTCACCCCGCTCGCGCAGGACTTCCACGGCCAGGCCTACAACGTCAATGCGGATACGACGGCCTGTGAAATCGCTAAGGCCTTGCATGCGCGCAAGCTTGTCTTCCTCAGCGACGTACCCGGAATTCTGCGCGATCAGAAGGACGAGGCCAGCCTCATTTCGATGATCCGCACGACCGACGTTCCTGATCTGGTCAAGGAGGGAGTCCTCTCCGGCGGCATGCTCCCGAAAGTGCAAAGCTGCGTCGAAGCCATTGAAAGCGGCGTTTCCGAAGTTCATATGGTCGATGGTCGCATCCCGCACTCCCTGCTGTTGGAAATCTTCACGGCGAAGGGCGTCGGCACCCAGATTCTAAAAGGATGATTGGCTTATGGACTTCTATTTCGCGGGAAGTCTCTTTTCCCATAAGGACCTGATAGGCAATCATCTGCTTGCGAAGGCGATCGAAGCCCGCTCTCACGGCCGCTTTCATGCGCTTTTGCCTCAGGACGGTCCGGAATGTTCCGACAAGCCCCTGGAAGTGCGAGACGACGATTTCGCCTTGATTCTGCGCTCCGATTTGGCTCTTTTCAACTTCGACGGGGACGACGTAGATTCCGGCACGGCTGCCGAATTCGTCGCCGCGCGCGTTCTGGATCTTCCGTGCGTCCTCCTGCGCACGGACTTCCGCCCTGCCGGATTCCCGAATGCCGACGGCTTCCCGTGGAATTTGATGATGTCCGCCTGGCCGCGCACGGTCTCGCTTTGGAAAAGCGTGCTTCCTGACTACACGGAGACGAAAGGCGATATTGACGCCTTCTATGCGCGTCTCGCCGATGAAACCGTTTCGCTGATGGAAAAGGCGTGGGCGACGCCCCCGCAGCTTGCAACGGTTGATGACGCTTTTCCGGTCTACAGGCATTGGATCGCCGTCTGCGGCGGAACTCTGGCGGAACGCTTTCCCGAAGATCTTCTTCGCGCGCTTTTGAAAGAGAAGTTCGCCCGCCGCGCCTGATTCCCTGCCGTTTATCTGCTTGCGACAAGCACAGTATGGCGCGCTTCAGAAACTCTGCAAGTCCCGGCGGGAAGATGATGAAAAACGAAATCCCTTGCAGGAGAGATGTTGTCGGCTCCTCTGTTGGATGGTCGGAATAACATCATTCATCCTGCTTGCCGCAAGAAACATGCTCCTCGCTTTCTTCCAACGCATCCATGCGACTCGCAATTTTTGCATCGGGAGAAGTCTCCGCGAACAACGATCCGACAACCCCGAAGAACCGTTCAAAGAATGCTTTCAGCTTTTCAATGACCGTCTGTTTCTTCTTCGCCCTTGCGCCGCCGCCAAAACGGGATACCGGCGGCAACAGTCGATCAATGTCTGTTCCGGTCGTCTTTATCTCGCCATCCCTGAACGCATTCTCCAGGAATCTGCGCGTTTCAGGCTCCCGCAGTTTTTCCTCGCGGATAATCTGGACAAGCTGACGCTCCCGCTCCCTGGACGCATAGCTGTTCCACTCTGTCATCACGTCGTCCACATCGTTGAGGCCGGAGATGAAGTTCTCAATGAGCTGCTTTTTGCTGCGCAGCTCCGGACTGGCGTCAACGGCCTTGCGAATGGCAATCAGCGCTTCCTTGTCCTTGCAGCAGCCGTCATGGTATTTCTTAATCAGAACCAGAATGTAATCGATATTGATTTCCACCTGCTTTATCAGCTCGATTTCAAACACGATATCGTCTA
>CAZAAM010000215.1:0-2602 GCA_964483055.1 uncultured Victivallales bacterium | reverse complement strand
TGAAGGAGCTGGCGGAACTGAAGGCCTCCGGCGCAACCGCCGACGACGCCGGAAAAACCAGCTGATCCGATTGCAAGACGAAGCACGGGAGAAAGATTGCGCGCAAATCACGCAATCTTTCTTCTTTTTTCAAAGGAGCGATTCATTCATGGCTGACGTGATCATTGTCATGGGGAGCAAGAGCGATCTCCCTGTTCTTCAAGGCGCATTCGACACTCTGCACGACTTCGGCGTCGAATACCAGGCGCGCATACTTTCCGCGCATCGCACGCCGGACGCCGCCGCCGAACTTGCGAAGAGCGCGGCGGAAGCCGGAGCCAAAGTCTTCATCTGCGCCGCAGGCATGGCCGCCCACCTTGCGGGCGTCGTCGCCGCGCATACGATTCTACCCGTCATCGGCGTCCCGATGGCGTCCGCGCCGTTCAACGGTCTGGATTCCTTGCTGGCGATGGTGCAGATGCCGCCGGGAATTCCAGTCGCGACGGTGACGGCGGGAACTGCGGGCGGAAAGAACGCCGCGCTTCTGGCGATTGAAATCATGGCGCTCGGCGACGGATCTCTTGCGAACAAGCTGCTTGACTTCCGTAAGAAGCAGGCGGAAAAGGTTCTGGCGGACGACGCTGCCTTGAACGTCTGACGAATTGTCATTCGTCGCCGCCGCGCCGATCGCTGCCGCTTTTTTTCGCCGAGGCGGAGCGCTTGTTGCCAAAGCGTCCAGGGCGTTCTGCGCATCGAATCGCCGCTCAAGCTCGACGGCGCATGTCTGCGCCGTCGGGACGTTCAAGTCAATGATATTTTTCTGAAAAACCATTTTTCTCTCTTTTGAGGCGTTATGACGCGAACGCCATGCCTCAATGCGCGCTCCGTCGCGCATGAGGCGCCGGCGCGAATTCCTGTTCCTTCTGCCGGCTTTTTGTGAAAAAGGACGCGAACTTTTCGTGTTGCGGGGTTGCATTGAAGGGATGCGCGCGGTATAATATATTATAAGAAAGAAGACATGCGTCCGCAACGGCGGGACGTTCAGGAGAATCAGACATGCGTCCATTCAAAAATTCAAGCCGAAAGCAATGCTCGTTCACAATGTTTGAATTGATGGCCGTCATGGTCATCATCATTCTAATGGCGGGAATCGTCGTCAAGTTCTCGGCCACGTCAGGACAAGCCGCGGCGGAAGCGGAGACGAAAACGATGATCGCTCGGCTCTGCATTCTCAACGAAAGCTACAAGGCGAGGTACGGGCACTACGTGCCGCAAGGAAACGGCAACTACATCGTCGTCCCGACGAAGAATCTCGCTTCGGATCGCAATGCAGTGGAAGAGGATTTCTTCCGCGAAGACTATGAATACTTCAAGTCGCGCGCCACCGTGCTTCAGTCGGAAGGATACGTCGTTACGGACGCCTTCGGAACGCAGATTTACTATCGCTATCCGGGGGAGGTCAATCAGGAAGGCTACGATCTGATTTCCTACGGTCCGAACGCAGTTGACGACGGCGGCAAGAAGGACGATATCACGAACTTTACGGCGAATTAATCAACATAAAGGACTATAAAATGAAACGGCATTCCTTCACTTTGATCGAGCTTCTGGTCGTGATCGCCATCATCGGCGTTCTTTCCTCTCTGATTTTCGTCGCCTATCGTCCAGTTCGCGAGAGCGTTCGCAGGGCGACGGCCAAGCAGGAATGCGTCAGCATCGAGACAGCTCTTCTTTCCTACTACAACGACTTCTATCAGTGGCCGGGGTCGTCGGGAAAACTGGCGAATTCGCTCGACAAGCTCATGGGAGAGAACGACCGCGACAAGTACTATCTGGAAGCGAACCGCTCCTATACGGAATCGGACGGATCGAATTACTACGATCCCTGGGATCGCGACTATAACGTTGAAATCGCAGATTCCGGGAATACGTATTTCACGCCGTCGGGCGGAACCAACGTCTACAAGAAATGCGGCGTTTGGTCCTATGGCGGTCCTGAAGGCGAAGATGGAAACTACCTTTACGACTCCTATAGCGAAGGACGCGCCATCACCTCCTGGAAGTGACGCGCTTTCAGCGGCGACGATTTTTTGCGCGCTTTCCTTTTCGAAAACCGAGAGGACTGCGCGAATACGACGATGCAAGGCGGAAGACGGGGACGCGCCCTCGCTTCCGCTTCCTTTCCCTCTATTTGGAGCGCGCGCGACTCCGAAGAAGGAAAAAAGCTTGTTCGTTTCTTGAAAATTGCTTGTTTTCATGGTATAGTATCTGATACGTACGATCATTTTCTGTTTTCGTTGTCAATCGATTCGCAATTTGTGAAGGATGTCCCAGCCGGTGCAGAAGCAAAAGTTCAGCGTGTTGCGCGCCTTGTTCGTGACGATCCTGATATTCGTTCCGCTTTGGGTCTGCTTCGGCATGGAGGATGCGGTCCCGGTCGAGCTTATGGACAGCGGAACGTTCACATACCTGTTTTTCATGCTTGGTCTTGTGATGGTCATCGCGAACGTCCTGTATTTCGCATGGCAGATCCTGCTTGCCGGATACTACAAGGAATTTCCCGATTGTCCAATCGAAAACCTTCCGACTTGCGCGGTCGTCATTCCCGCCTACAATGAGGGCA
>CAZAAM010000214.1:0-2705 GCA_964483055.1 uncultured Victivallales bacterium | reverse complement strand
TGAAGATCCTGGACCGCTACCGTTCCGGGCAGACCCGCATTCTCATCGCGACCGATGTCGCCGCCCGCGGCATCCATGTCAACGGCATCACCCATGTTGTCAACTACGACCTTCCGGAACAGGCGGATGATTACGTGCATCGCATCGGCCGCACAGGTCGCGCCGGAGAAAAGGGGCAAAGCATCAGCTTCGTCTGCGAATACGGAGCCTTTGCGCTTCCTGAAATTGAAAAGTATGCGAAAATGGAAGTCAAGACCATTCAGCCGGAACCGGAGGAGCTTGTTCTCCCTGCGCCGGTCCGTGAACCTCCGCCGAAGGAAAAGACGCATGCGAACGGCAATGGTTCGCGCAATCATCACCCGCCCAGACGGAGACGCTCCTCATGATGCGATCCAAGGCGGAGCTTGCAATCGTTCTCGATCGCCTGCGCAGCGCGCACAACGTCGGCAACATCTGCCGTCTTGCGGAAGCGGTCGGCGCGAAGGAGATTCTCTGTTGCGGCTGCACGCCCTGCCCCCCGCACCCAAAACTCGCCAAGACCGCCATGGGCACGGACTCGACTGTTCCAAGCCGATCGTTCCCTGATGCAATCGCCGCGATCCGCGCGCTTCGGAAGGAAATTCCGGGAATCTCGGTTCTTGCTGTCGAAGCCGTCGAGGGCGCTCCGGACGCGCTCGCTTTTCGATATCCGTTTCCTCTTGCCCTCGTCTTCGGCAACGAAGCCTTGGGAATCTCCCAGGAGACTCTGCAAGAGGCGGACGGCGTCGTCGCCCTCCCTATGTTCGGTGAAAAGGCATCCATCAACGTCGGAAACTGCGCGGCGGTCGTGCTCTACGCCGCCGTTCATGAAAGGACGCGCTCATGAAGCTCTTTCTCTTCGGACGCAATCTTGCGCTGCTCCGTGACAATCTGATCCGCCGCGGCGCCGCCCTCACGGACGATCCGGAGCATGCGGATCTGATCATTTCCTATGGCGGCGACGGCACATTCTTCCTCGCGGAAGAGAAATGGCCGGAACGTCTCAAGTTCCCGATTCGCGACACGGCGACGGCTCCGCTCTGTCCGTTGCACGGAATCGATGCGCAGCTGGACATGCTCTTTTCCGGGTCCCTTCTCCGGACCGAGCTGCCGAAGCTTCGCGGCGCGGCGCGCGGACGCGAGCTCTTTGCGATCAATGACGTTTTCATCCATAATCAGACCAGCACGAGCGCGCTCCGATATGGCGTCGCAATCGACGGCGAAACGTATGCGCGCGAAATCGTCGGCGACGCGGCCGGAGTCGCCACGCCGCACGGTTCCACCGCCTACTATCGAAGCATCACGCACAGCATCTTCCGCACGGGCATCGGACTTGCCTTCAGCAACAGCACGGAGCTGGTGAATCATCTCGTCCTTCCGGAAAGCTCCGTCATTCGCATTTCCATTCTGCGCGGCCCTGCCCGCATGGTCTGCGACAGTTCCAAGGAGTTCATTCCCTTGGACAAGGGCGATTTCGCAGAAATCTCTCTAAGCGATCGCCGGACTCCGGCTCTCGGACTCGATCTCTTCATGTGCGCCGAATGCCGCAGACTCCGCCATGTTCTGCGCGACTCCTCGCGCTTTCTCGGGGGCGGACGATGAGAATCCTCGTCACGGCGGGGCCGACGCGCGAAGCGATCGATCCGGTCCGGTTTCTCTCCAACCGTTCTTCCGGCAAAATGGGCTATGCTCTTGCGCAGGCGGCGTTGGACGCGGGCGCGGACGTCGTGCTCATATCCGGGCCTGTCTCCCTGACGCCTCCGAACGGACTCGCCGAGTTCGTCCCCGTCGTTTCCGCCGCGGACATGGCGGACGCGGTTCGCGCCCGCTTCGACGCATGCGATGCGGCAATCTTCTGCGCTGCGGTCGCGGACTACCGTCCTGCTCATCCGGCGAAGAGCAAGATCAAGAAACAAGATGGTCCGCTTGTTTTGGAGCTGGAGCGAACCGAAGACATTCTCGCCTTCTGCGGAACGAGAAAGCGCAAGGATCAAATCCTCATCGGCTTCGCCGCTGAAACGGACGATCTGGAAAAGAATGCCATGCGCAAGCTCGCAGCCAAGAACGCCGATTGGATTGTCGCGAACGACGTCGCGAAACCCGATCGCGGATTCGCCGGCAATGACAACGCCGCCACGCTCATCGGGCGCGACGGAAGCCGCATCGAACTCCCGTTGCAAAATAAAGCCTCCCTTGCCCGCGCCATTCTGCAAGCGGTTCTTCCTCGTTCCTGACCGACAGACGTCATCCAGGGCGGAAAGCGGCAATCTTCGCAGAATCGTTTTTCGCCGCCCGGCGAATATCGATCCGCAGTCCTTTCGATGCGTTCGCAGACCGCGCGCCGCTTTTTGCCGCTTTTGCTTTGAATCCGCTCGAATGCGCTTCGCTTCTCCTGCTTGTTCATGCGGAAGCGCTGAGATTGATGTTCGCTTATCTCCGCGCATGCTCCGAACGGCGTCATAAAACGCCTCTCCCGACTCGGCAGGAAAAAGGGCGCGCTGCGCGGGAGTCCCGTCCGCACAGCGCGCCCCGGTTGAATGCCTTGGAGATTCCTTTCTTCGATTTCGTTACGCGATGGTTCCGCGCACCATCACCAGAGAATTGCTCTCCGTATCCACGTACAGGCTGTAGTTGTCGCTCACCCAGGCGGAGAGGTCCGAATCCCACGTCGCGCTCTCCCCGTTCAG
>CAZAAM010000213.1:0-2796 GCA_964483055.1 uncultured Victivallales bacterium | reverse complement strand
GTTGGAATCAATGCAGTACAGCACAAGATCCTGAACATTGCGCGCCGTCGGGATGACGAGCTTGTCCGGTCGATTCCTTCCTGCAGTCGCATAGAGCATGTCGCTGACGGTCTGCTGCGAAAGCGGCTCGGGGACAAAGCTGCGCTCGGTGCGACGCTCAGTCAGAGCTTTCATGAGCGGCATTCCGCCTTCTTTGTCCGAAGCGGGAAGACGCACGATCTCCGGCGCGGAATCCGCGGCGAAGAGAGCGAACGCAAACAGAGAAAGAAGAAGCGATGCTGTTTTTTTCATCATACTTTCAGCCTCCTTTGGGATGTTTCGGACTCCGTCTGGCGGAATCCAGTTGGGTTTTCAGTTGTTTTTTTCTGTCGGTCAAACACAGGCCAGGCCCAGTATCAAGAAAAGGAATGCTCCTCGTCCGGGAAGACGCCGGCCTTGACTTCCGCCACATAATCGGAAAGCGCTTTGGTCGCAACGGGTCCGACGCGGCAGAAGCGCTTGGCATGCTTAGGCAGAAAGGTGTCCGAATAGCCAAGAAGATCGCAGACGACCTGAACCTGTCCATCGCAGTGCGGACCAGCTCCGATGCCGATCGTCGGGATGTCGAGCCGCTCGGAAATGCGCCGCCCCAAATCGGAAGGGACGCATTCCAAAACGACAGCGAAGCATCCGGCGTCCTGAAGTTCCGCGGCGCGCTCGATCAAAGTGAGCGCATCCTGTTCGGCGCGCCCTTGAACGCGATAGACGCCGCTGGTCTTGAGGGACTGCGGCAAGAGTCCGAGGTGGCCAAGGACAGGGATTCCCGCCTCCACGAGGGCGCGGATCAAAGGAGTCGTCGACGGAGTGCATTCGATCTTGACCGCATCGCAGGCGGCCTCCTGCACGAATCGTCCGGCGTTGCGAAGCCCCTGTTCGATGCCGAGATGACAGGACAAAAACGGCATGTCGCCGACCAGAAACGTATTCGGCGCGCCGCGGCGAACCGCTTTGGCGTGCGAGACCATGTCGTCCATCGTGACGAAGACGGTTTCCGCGTACCCGAGCGTGTTCATGGCGAGCGAATCGCCGACAAGAATCGCATCGACGCCGCCTGCTTCTGCGAAGGAGGCGGTCGGCGCGTCGTAGGCGGTCGCCATGGCGATCTTTTCGCCGTCGCACTTCATTTTTCTAATTGCCGAAACTGTCTTCTTTCTATTCATCGGCAAGACTCCGGAAAGACGCCCGCTGCATGCAGACGCAAGGCTTGTTTCGATACCGAATTGCAATTACTATAGCGCGAGCCGACGAAAAAATCAACATTTTTCGAAAAACAATTTGAATTACGCCTGAATCGGGGCTCTATTGAAAGAACGACGAACTCGAAAATGGCAATCGACATGCGAGGCTGACTTCATGGCGCGAAAGAAATCCAAGAAGGGCGAACGTTGCAAGCCGCCCCTGCGTCGCTTTTCCGGCGTATTTCATGCCGCAAGCGGCGGATTCGGCTTCGTGACAGACGCGGAATCCGGAGAGGAATGCTTCGTTCCGCGCAAATATGCCGGCAACGCATTGGATGGCGATGCAGTGGAATGCGAGGAAGTTCGAGAAGAACAAGATTCGTGGTCGGATCGCCGTCCTCACTCTCCGGTCGCACGAGTTCGCTCCATCTTGCGGCGAGCAAGAGAAACGATCGTCGGTCGCCTTGACACGCGTCATTCCCTCGTCCCGCTCGACCGCCGCCTCCCGGAATCCATTCGCGTGAACGATGCGCCGCGCAACGCGAAGAAGGGCGACTGGGTCCGTCTGCGCCTGTTGAATGACGGAAGCCGTCATACGGAACGGATTCGCGGCGCGGCAGACCTTTCCTACGGACCGGTCGGAACGGTCTCCGGCGATCTTGCCGCCATCGTTGCGGAATATGGATTGCAGCCGGCGTACGCGGAAGCGGAGGAAAAGGCTGCGTTGCGACTGAAGCAGAAAGAAATTCCGCGCGAAGATCTGACCGGGCATCCCACGATCACGATCGACCCTGCAAGCGCGCATGACTTCGACGACGCGATTTCGCTTGCTCCGGGAAGCAAGCCGACGGAATGCGTGCTCGGCGTGCATATCGCCGACGTGGCGACATGGATTCAACCGGGAACGAAGTTCGACAAGGAAGCATTCGCACGGGCGTTCTCTTCCTATATCCCTGGCATGTTCCGTCCGATGCTTCCGAAACCGCTCACAGCAAAAATCAGCATGAGGGAAGGGGTCCTCTCTTCCGCTCATAGCGTATTGTTCACCGTTCGCAAGCGCGACGGACGGATTCTTTCCGTCCGCCGCGTTCATTCGATGGTCCGGGTCGACCGGCGTCTTGACTTTGAATCGGTGCAGGCCTTTTTGGATGCCCCGAAACATCCGCCGCAAGGATGGAATGCTGATCTTGCGAAGCTGATTTCCGCGCTCGCCGCACTGACGCGGAAGATGCGCAAAAACCGTGAAGGGGCGGAACAATTTCTCTCGATCGAAACTGCGGAAGTGCGCGCTGTCTGCGAAGAAGGTTCGGAAAACGTGACGGGAATCGTCCGCAAGGAGCAGACGGAGGCGGATCGAATCGTCGAGGAATGCATGCTGGCCGCGAATTCCGCCGTTGCGGCAGAGCTGATCGAACGCCGTCTCCCGGGACTCTTTCGCATTCATCCGGAACCGGATCCCGGGCGTCTGGAAGAATTCTCCTTCTTCATGAAGGACGCGTTCCGCATATCGACCGGCGACCTGAGTTCCGGCCGAGAAGCATGCATGAATTTCTTGCAGAGGATTCCGAACGACCATCGG
>CAZAAM010000212.1:0-2810 GCA_964483055.1 uncultured Victivallales bacterium | reverse complement strand
AAGTAGTTAAGCTGAATTTGCGCGAAATCCCAAGGGTGCGCCTCTGCGATCTCCTTGAGGATCTTCGGCTCGTCGTGGAAAGAGAATCCGAGCTTCCGGATTTTTCCTTCCTCCTGCTTTTTCTTGAGAAACTCATAGACGTGCAGGTCCTTCGCGACTTTCCAGCGCGCCTTGTCCAGGTTGTGAACCAGATAGAAGTCGAAATAGTCTGTCTTGCACTTTGCAAGCTGTTCGTTCCAAATACGTTCAATGTCCTCTTCCTTTCTGAGCGCGCGAACTGGCATCTTGCTGACAAGATAATAGGAGTCGCGCGGATATTCGGACAGGAGATCACCCGCGCATTTTTCGCTGAGCCCATTATGGTAGAAGTACGCCGTATCGAAGTAGTTGACGCCGGCTTCCATGGCGCGTGCGATCTGATTTCTCGTCGTCGCGTAGTCGATGTCCGGCTTTTCGGGAGAAAGACGCGGAAGGCGCATCATGCCGAAACCGAGCAGGGGGACGGTCAGATTCGTATTCTTGTAACGTCTGCGAGAGACCTGCGGCCCTTTTCCTTCGGAAGACTTGTCGCCGTCGGGGCCTTCCTTGCCGGCGATCTTGAGAAACGGGGCGAGGGTTGCGAGCGTCAGCGCGCTTTTGAGAAAATCACGTCGATTCATGCGAGACCTCCAAGTCTTAGGGGTTGTTGATGAAAACGGGCGTTCAACGTCGTATCAGGAAGGCGTCTTCGTTTCATCCGTCCGTCCTGTTTCCGGTTCCTCATAGTCCTTTCTCCTCTTTTCGATGCGATCCGCAAGAAAGAGTCCGAGTTCGAAAAGCAGCCATGTCGGCAAGGCGAGCGCGACCTGGCTGACGATGTCCGGCGGCGTAAGCACGGCTGCAACGATCAGAATCACGGTCATGACATATGGGCGCTGTCTGCGCAGCGTCGAGCAGGAAAGCAGGCGGAAGCGGACGGCGAGCAGGACGACGATCGGCGCCTGAAACATTATGCCGAAGGCGAGCATCAGCCATCCGGCGAGGCCTAGAAAATGCTCCAGTCCAAAGACCGGCTGGATTTCCGAAGCTGCGAAGCTTGCTGCGAAATTCATCAGAAGCGGCAGGATCGCGAAGATGCAAAACGCGACGCCGGCGAAGAAGAGGACGGAGGAAAAGATGATCCATGCGCCGAGCGCGCGCCGTTCGTTGCTGTACAGCGCGGGCAGAAGGAATCGCCAGATTTGCAGAATGTTCCATGGATACGCCCCCGCGAGCGCCAGAACGAATGCCAGCTTGAGTTGAACCCAAAAAACCTCCATCGGCGCGAAATAGTGAAGAGATCCCGCGCCCTCCGGAAAGCACCAGCGCACGAGCGCGGCGATCGCATGCGGCGCCGCCCAGTATCCGAACGGATAGAGCAATCCTGTGAAGACCAGGCAGGAGATCAGCGTGCGGCGCAGAGCGTTCAGATGCGAAATCAGCGTGTCCTCCTCGCGCTTCATGCCTTCTTGTCCGAATCATTTTCCGTTGCTTCCGAATGAATTACGGCGTTTTCGCCATCCTTTGCATCGTTCGCAAGATCGTCCTTCGCCTTCTTGAACTCGTAGGATGCGCGGCCTAAGGCGCGTGCGAGCTCCGGAATGCGCTTTGCGCCGAAGACGACGACGATGAAGATGACGATTAACAAGACTTCCTGCCATCCGATGGACATGTTCTTTTCTCCTGTTTGCTTTGTCTATAGTTTTGCGCGCTTCCGCAGGAGGCGCGTCGTTTCATTTTCGTTTCCTGTTTCAGACATTGGCGACGGTTTCCGCCAAAAGCTCCTGACCGAAGATCGGATTCACAAGCATCGCCTTTTCCGTTGCGGGGCAGACGTACTGGCATGCGCCGCATCCGATGCATTGCGCTGCGTTCAGACGCGGCGCGCCGGTCTTGCGAAGCGTGACCGCCCCGGTCGGACAGGCTGGCGCGCACTTGCCGCATTGCGCTCCTTCCTGAAAGACGATGCAGGCGCGCGGATTGAATTTCGCTTCCGCGATCTTCATTCTTCGCTTGACGTCCAAGGACAAGGGGCGAATCGCTCCAGTCGGGCAGACCTGCGAACATCGATTGCAGTCCGCTTGACAATACCCCTTCGTAAAATCAAGAGAGACGGGGCCGTCGCCGCCCGGAGCCGGAACGATGATCTTCGAAGGACAATTCGCCGTGCACAGCTGGCATGCGGTGCATTTCATAAGGAAGCGCGTCGCATCGCCTGCGCCGGGCGGAAGGATGCGAAGTTTGCACGCGAGCTCCGTCAGCTTGACAGAGCCGAGTCTCGCGAGCGCCGCGCCCGCCGCCAGTCCGGCGAAAAGAACGGTTCCGCGGATGAGGAATGCACGCCGGGATTCCTCGAAGGCGACCGAGCCGGAAGACTGTTCGCCGTTCGAGTTTCGCTTGGCGAGACGGAATTCCACGGCTTGCGGACGGCAGACGGCAACGCAGTTCATGCAACGAACGCACCGTTCGTTGTCGAGAGTTCCGTTCTTCGGATTGATGCATCCGGCGGGGCAGACATCGACGCACATGCCGCATTTGACGCAACGATTCGTCAGACGCAGACGGAAGAGCGAGATCTTGGAAAGAAGACCGAGCACGGTTCCGACAGGACAGATCGCCGTGCAGAAGATGCGCTTTTCCCATGCGGCGAGGACGGCGATCGCGACGAGCGGAATCAACGCGCCGAGAGAGAAGGAAAGCGTCGCCGCCATATGTGCGATGCGGCCGAAGTTGGAATACGGATCCAGCAAAAGGAAGGGGGCGGTCCATCCGACGATCAGCATGCCGAAGGC
>CAZAAM010000211.1:0-2830 GCA_964483055.1 uncultured Victivallales bacterium | reverse complement strand
CGGCTGCGCTTTGTGAAAATGCGTTTCTATCCCAGATCGCCGTTCAGCGGAAACGCTTGACCGACAGAGCTTGGGAATTCCATCCGCATTCATCGTCGTCCGTTGCGCGGCAGAGGATTTTTCTCATGCGCGAAGAACGCGTTGAAAGGCGATGATGCGACCAAGCGGGAACCATGGATCGCCGCCGCGCGCGGATTGTCGAGAAGCGGGGCGTTCGTCGGAAGGGAGCGCCCTGAGACGCCCGTTGCGCTCGTTCCGCCAAAGGACGATGTCGCGAAAAGGCGGAAGAGCGTGCGTTTCGGCGTCGCATGCGGCTGATTCGCCCAGGATGCCGCCGGTTAAGGGAGTTGCGACATGATTCGCCTTCGATGTCGCAACGACGGGATGCGATTCATGCTTCGTTCCGCAAGTCGGGATTGCTTCTTGCGTCCCCGCCCCGCCGTCGCCGGCCGCCGTCGCGACATGCTTCGCGCCATAGCCGGCATATTGCGATCGATTGTTCTGCGCAGTTTTTTTCGCATATCTTGCCGCGCGCGCGGCGACCTCGTCCCGCGGACATGCAGAGTCATGAAGGAAGGGACAGGGACATGTCCCAAGAGACGCCGCTGTTTCCGTCCTGCCGACTCTGCAGCAGCGATTTGTTCCGCCGGACGAATCGCTCGGCGTCGGGTTCTTTCCGCTGCGTTCCCAGGGATCAAGCGCGTTCGGAATCGGAGCAAGAAAGGCCACGTCTCCTGCGCGCATGCCTGCTCCCTCCGGCGACACGGACGCGCACGACGCAGGAATCCGCACCGCAAGCATCCGCTCCGGCTCGACTTCGTCCTCGTCGCCGCGCACGCGGTCTTCGCGCATCTCCCACCACGGCAGAGCGAAAGGAGCTCCGTCGTCTCCGACGAACGATGCAATCTTTTGCAATCGAAGGCTTCTTGCGCGCGAACTCCGCGTCAGGACGCCCTTCTTGCGCAGCGCGTCCACGTGCGTAAAGGCCGATGATTCCGTCATGCCGAATCCGTGCGCAATCTCCGCAATCGTCGGCGGCTTCGATTCCCTTGCTCGAAACTCGCGAATGAAGTTCACGATCGCAAGCTGCCGGCGCGTCATTTCTTTCATGATGCAGTCTCTTTCCCTTCAAGTTTTCTCCAACGTTTTCCAAATCGGAATTTCATGGGCAACAATATCCGCCTCTCTCCTTTTGTCAAGCTCCCTCTCTGAAATCGCAAGCTTTTTTCATCGCAATTTCCTTTGGCGAATGAATTTCCGCAACTCATGCGCTTCCCTCGCTTTCTTCCTCTTTTTTCACGAATCGAGCTTGCCTTTCGCAAGAGCGCATGCTATCTTCCCTCCCTTCGAATCCGCCGGAGGGGGCGGCTTCGCGCGTTGAGGGGGCGCGCAGCATGGACGAACAAAGACAGCAGTACCGCTTCGCAAAATACATGCGCATTTCCAACGAAATCGCACTCCGCCTTCAGGCAGGCTCCCATGCGCAGGGAGACTTCTTCCTGAGCCGCGACGAGCTCGCCGCCCAATACGGAATCTCCCCGACTACGGCATCCGGCGTCTTGCGCGAACTCGCCGCACGCGGCTTCCTCCAAACAAGAAAAGGCCGTCGCGCCATCCTCAGAATCAATGACTTCTCCGCAGAACACGCCGCCGTCTTCCGGGGCAAGCGCATCGCGTTCCTCTCCCCAATCCCATTCCTGGAAAATCCCGTCGGAGACGCGTTGTTCTTCTTCCTCCGACATAAGCTCGCCGCCGCTGACGCGGAACTCCTGCATCCATCCGACTCGCTTCATCGCAATCCTGACGCCGTCATCAGACTCCCGGGCGCTCCGACTCTCCCGCCCAATCTTAAAAATCGCCCCTCCGTATTCTGCGCCATGCGACCGCCTCGTCCCAATTCCGTCTCCATCGTCCCAATCCGCGCCGCGGCCCTCGCTTCCATCCATATCGCGGAACGGCGCATCAACACCGTCTTCGACTTTTTCCCGCCCTTCCCCAACTGCACCCTCTTCCGAAGACCAGGAAAACCGCCTCTCGGCTCCTTCTTCCACCGCTCCCTTCTCCCGACCGCAAACTACCAGCCTCGCGCCATCAACTCCAAACAGCCCTTCCTCGAACAGCTCTTCGATTCCATCCGCCGCGACCTCCGCCCAAAATCTCGCGCGCTCGCCCTCATCGACGACCCGAACGAAACTGTCGCCCTCTCGGACTTCCTGCGCGAAGAACGATGACCTTTCCCGACTTGCTCCATTCTCGGAGTCACTCTCCGCTCATGTCATTGCCTCTTCCCGACCATCAACCTCAAAATCGACTCCCTCGCAACTTCCATCCTCGTCTCCCTTGCAACTTCATCCACCGGACGCGACGCCGCTCCGATCCTCCATGTCCCCGACTTCGTCAATCCGGTCCGAAATCCCCTCTCCCTCTGAGCTCCCCGCATTCCTATGCGTCTTTCCCCCAAAAAATTTTTCATTCCTTTGCTTGCATTCGTGCTGTTCCGGCTGTAAAGTAATATGTTATATTAATTTTCAACGCGGCGGCGTCTGTCAGGCGTCTCTCGAATCGTAAGACGGAAAAGAATTGATTCAGGCTTGAACAGATCAATGGAAACGAGCGCCGATTTCATCTTCTCTATCGTTCCAAGCTTCTTCGGCTTTTCTCCGAAGAGATCCGCCGCGTCCAGTCTTCGCGCAATCGAATCGAATCCTTTCGGCGGTCGTTTTCCGCATGCGAACGCCAGCCCTTCCGCCGCATGCGCATTCGAAAAATCTTTTCTGCTGACCGCGCCTGAAGCAAGCAAGCAAGCAAGCAAGCAAGCAAGCAAGCAAGC
>CAZAAM010000210.1:0-2868 GCA_964483055.1 uncultured Victivallales bacterium | reverse complement strand
GAGCAGAAGGTCGTGGGTTCAAATCCCACTGCCCCGACCATTTCATCCCCTTGAAAATAAGCAAAGTTAGCGCGACGGATATTCGGGCGGCGCAAGGCGCGGAACGCGCGATGTTTCAAAAATGTTTCAAATCTTCCGAGAAAATCGGCTTGAAACGGCGAGAGCGGCGCAATATATTCCGTCCTGTTCAAGAAAAAGAACGACGAATCAGGAAACAAGGCGCATCAGGGGGAAACGATGAGCGTATTCAGGCGAAAGACGTCGCACGGAGAGACGCGAGAGTATCATTACCGTTTCATGAAGGGCGGAAAGCTCTTTTTCGGGGTGTGCGAAGGGTGCTTCGACAAGGCGGACGCGCTCGCGTTCGAGTCGAGGCTGAAGAAGACGGCGAGCGAGCTTGTCAAGCAGAAAAGCGTGAAAGCCCTTGTGGAAAACTTCCGCAGCGAGCTTGCCGGCGGCGACAAGATCCTTCTTGCGGACGCGTTTCGGGCGGCGATGAGCAAGCCGAGACGACGCGGCGCGTCCGAAGGCTTCATGAGGCAGAAGGAATCGCGTTTCCGCGACTTCGCGCAGTTCATGAAGGATCGGCATCCGGACGTGAAATTCGTCGGCGACGTCACCGAGCGGCACGCGGAGGAATACATGATTCAGCTGCGCACGAACGGACGGCACTGCAAGCGCGTCGAATCCTGCAACGGCGTCAGCTACAGCGCGAATCTCGAACGGCTTTCGCCTGCGACGCTGAACCGAAACCTTGCCGAGCTTCGGAGCATCTTCGCCGCCCTCAAGAAGCAATGCGGCATGATTGAAAATCCGTTCGACGGGATCCCTCCGGTGCAGGAGACGATGGAAACGCGCGACGCGTTCACGGAATCGGAGCTGGAAGAGATTCTTGCGAAAGCGCCGCCGTTCGTCAAAGCGATCTTCATCGTCGGCTTCTTCACCGCGTTCCGAGAGGGAGACATCGCGACGCTTCGATGGTCGGAAGTGCTGTGGGAGCAAGGGGTGATCCGCAAAAAGCTCCTGAAGACGCGTCATTCGTCCGGCGCGGTCGTCGAAGTCCCGATTCTTCCGCCGCTCGCCGCCTTCCTGAGGGCGCAGGAAGGCGCGGATGCGGAATACGTGCTTCCGGAACACGCGAAGATGTACCGTGAAAATCCGTCCGGCATTTCCTATCGGGTCAAGAAGTTTCTTGAAAAGGATCTGGGAATCGCGACGACGAAACGGATCGCCGGGCGCAGCCGCGCCGCAAGCGTGAAAGACGTTCACAGCCTGCGGCATACGTTCTGCTATTTCGCCGGAGTCGCGGGCGTTCCGCTTGTCGTCGTTCAAAACATCGTCGGGCACATGACTCCCGAAATGACGGCGCATTACACCGCGCACGCCGACCGCGACACGAAGCGCGAGAAAATGGCGGCTCTCCCCGTCTTCCGCTCCCTGCTGACCGAAACGAGGCAGGCGAACACGAACGCGGTCGAGCAAAAGCGAAGGCTGCTGATTCGTCTGCTGGAAGCCGCGGACGAGGAAACGCTCAACCGCGCGGGCGCGCTTCTTCTTCCGAAGTCCGTTCAGAACGTCACGACTTCGTAGTAAAGAACCGGGTAAATCCAGTTCAAAATCCGTTTCGCGTCCGAGACGTTTCCAGTGACGATCGGGATTTTACTTCCTGACACCGGAAGCACGGAGAATTGATCTCCGTCTCTTTCGTAGCGACCAAGCAGCGGCTCGCCTCCGACAGGAAAGACGAGAACCAACCCGTTGTTTACCGGGCGCTCCCCGGCTGTCACGAAAAGGGTCGTCCCCTTTGGAAGAACCGGATGAAACGCGTCGTCCTCGATGGCGACGGCGAAGACGGAAGACATGTCGCTATGCTTCGGGCGATATTCAATCGTCTTGAGCTGAAGCCTCTGCGCAAGCTGCGAGATCGTTTCAAGCGTGTCGTCGTAGGTCGCGACCTGCGCAAGCGTAAGAACGGGAATCATCAAGGGGACGTATTTCGGCTCAAAGAAGTACCCGGACTGCCTAGGGATGGAGCTGGAATACTGCAAGCGCCCCGCGTCGTCGATGAACAAACGTTCCTTCGGAAGGTATTTCTTGATCATGGGAAACAGAATCTGCCAGCTGGCGGGCTTGATGCCGTTCCCGACCTTGCGCCATTTCGTCATAGCCGCAGGCGAAACCCCGACGCTCTTTGCAAGCTCGCAACTGTTCATGCGTCTTTCCGCAAGAAAGAGATCGATGGCTCGCACGATGTTTGAATCGACTCTCATTGCCGCCTCCTGTTCGGTTCGCTGTTGATGTATTCGTCTTTCCGTGCCTCTGCTTTAAAATACACAAAAAAACAGAATTTTCAATTTCTTATAGTTAAAAACACAAAAATTTTTAATTTTTTCTCTTTTTACACTTGCTTTTCACTTTATTAACTGATATATTAAAGCAAATCAAGGATACGTCCCAGATAAAAGAGTGAAAGGAAGTAACCATGTACAAGCAAGGATTAATGAGCGTTCTCCGTGACCGCAAGGTGCTGAAGTACCTGCGCGAGAACAAAGAACCGAACGCGACGCTTGTAGAACGAGCGTTGAGAAAAGCGTTCGGGCTTTCTCCGCGCAAAAAATCACGCACAATGCGGAAAAGACGCGGAAGAGGAAAAAAGGCGGAATGCCGCAATCCGCTCCCTGTCAAAATTTCCGACCCGGACTTGATCGGGATCGTAGTGTCACGCCGCAAGCGTGAAGGAATCTCCCACCGCTTTCAATTCGAGCGCGCGGTGCTGGATTTGATTGCGGCGAGCAAGGAAAAAGGAGGTGAAGAATGACTCCGATTCCCGGACACATTGCGGCGGCGGTCGATGCGCTGCTGAAGCCT
>CAZAAM010000209.1:2466-2869 GCA_964483055.1 uncultured Victivallales bacterium | reverse complement strand
CGTCGTAATGGAATGCGTAGTCATACGCGCGATCGCGGTCCGCCGTGTAATAAACCGGAAGCGAAACCTCAAGAATCGAAACGGGGAACGTGCCTTGCGCGGAAGAATCCTTTTCTCGCACGGCGACAAGGAACGACTCCTGCGTCTGGGAATGCGCGCCTGTCCACAGGATCGCGTGCGTCACGAGATACGTCGCCGTACTCCCATCCGCTTCCGTGACATCCTCGTAACCAAACTCCATATCGGGGATGACTCCATAGGCTGAACACAGGCTCTTTTCTTCAAATCCGTTTTGAGTCATCACGATTCGATGTTCATGCCCCGCGATGTGCTTTTTGCCATCCTCGCCGTCGTACAGATAGGCGATGATCGGGAGGTACTTCAGCGTAGGAAGCGCCGCGTC
>CAZAAM010000209.1:0-2456 GCA_964483055.1 uncultured Victivallales bacterium | reverse complement strand
CATCCATCTTCGAGCCGAGCCGCACCTCTTGAACGATGTCGATCGGCACGCGCACGATTCGTTCGAACGGCCAGGGCAGCTTCAGATGCACGCCCGGCTCCAACATCGTCTTGTCCGGCGACACGACCCCGAATCGTTCCCGGATGCCGATCTCTCCCGGAGCGACTTCCGCGATTCCCGTGAAGATCCAGAAGACAAACGCCCAAATGAGAAACGCAGGTGCGACCGCCTTGCGGAAAAAGGCCCAAACGCCTGTCCGCGATATTTCGAAGCCGAACTGATAGTCCAGAGAGTCCGCGATATTTCGCACGACCCCGCCCGGTTCCGTGAAAATGGACAAAAGACGGCTCTCGTACACGGGCCTAAGCTGCGCCGTTCCGCGCGGACGGTAGAATTCCACAATAAAGCTCAGGAGCAGTTCCGCAACAAGAACCCAGTCTACAATGAGAACGATTTGCGCCAACGGCGCCGCCCATCCGGATCGACCGCTCGCAATGAAAAGCGACGAGAGCGCGGAAACGAAAAACAAAGCGCCGGAAAAGATCAGCCACGCTCCGGGCGGTCTCAAAAAGCGAAACTCCTCCACATGGGACTGTCCCGAAAGAAACACCCCGGAAAAAAATGCGAACGCGGCGGCGATGGCGCTCATGACCGCAAGATTCACTGCGTGATCGGGATGCGTCGAAAAGTCCTGCGTACGGAAATACAGCAGCAGCGGAACGGAAAGCAGAAAGCATAGCAGTGCGACGCCCGAGGGAGCATAGCGTTCGAAATTCTCCAGCGTTCGCGCCGCCGTGAAGCGCACGTCTTCAGAAACATCCAGAACGGATTCCATTCCGGCCTTGCGTTTTTCCAAAAGACGCTTTTCCTCCTCTTCTTCGGCCGTTCGGCGGCGGAACAGCGCGTGCATGAACGCGACGACGGAAAAAACGAACGCCAGCGCGCACGGGAACAAGGTCAGGTTGAAAAGAGCCAGGCCGGCCCATGCCAGCATAGGCCCGGCGATCAGCGCGGCAAGAGCCAACGCCAGCGAAAGCAACATGGAAACGACGGCAAGACGTCCCGCCAGTCGAGCGCGTTCGATCACGGCGGAAAGCGTATTCGTGTTCTGATTCATGAGATTCCTTCCGTGTGGTTCGAACTCACTATACTCCATCTCATGGGAAAGTCAAGCGTCCTTGCAGGCTTTTCGGCGACTCAGTCCGGGTTTTCACGCGGCTCGACATGGATTGTCGCGCGGCATTGCAAACGCTCGCGCACCGCGGATTCGATCCCGCGCGCAACAGCGTGCGTTTCCTCCAAAGAAAGACCGCCTGGCAGAAGAATATGGAAAGTGACCTCCTTATGCGCTCCATAACAGTGAAGATGGACGTGGTGCAATCCGACTTCCTCTCCGCAATGTTCGCGGCAGATCGTCCGGAGCGACTCAAGGAAGTCTGCGTCCGGCTCGCGTCCGAGAATCTGCGTGGAAGCTTCGGCAAGCGTCCGCCAGGCCGCATGGAATATGAAGCCCGTCACGATCAAGGTCAGAACGCCGTCCAGCCACCAAAAGCTTGAACCGAAAAGAATGCCGATCAGAATGACTGCCGAGCTCACTGCATCGCTGCGATGATGATACGCGTCCGCAGCGAGAGAAATCATGCCGGTCTTGCGCGACGTCCAGAAAGCGAACTGCGCCATCGACTCCTTGACGACGATCGTGACGATCATCGCAATGATTGCAGCCGCGCCGTAGGTTGCGGATTCATGACGCAGCAGCTTGCCGATTCCGGTCCAGAGAAACTCCAGGCCCAAGGCGCCGAGCATTGTTCCGATCAGCAAGGCGGCGATCAGCTCCGCGCGCCCATGACCGAAAGGATGCTCCCTGTCAGGCGGACGATCGGCGATGCGGATGCCGAACAGCAAAACAATCGATGAAAGCGAATCGGAAAGCGTATGCCACGCATCCGCGGCGACTGCTGCGGATCCGATAAGCAAAGCCACATAGTATTTATACGCGAAAAGGATGATATTGCCGACTATGGCGATCCATGCCTCCCATTTCGCCAGTGCGGTCTTCATTTGCGCGCCTGCCCCGTTTCTTTGTCTGCCCTGCTGTTGAGCGTGTTCGTTCTTCATTAGTATATTGAATATGGAGAAGCGACTTTCCTTCCAGTCATTCCGCGCGATCTTTTTTGAATCTGACGCCGCATGAACCGAACTGCGCTCTCCTGGATGAAACAGACGTCCCATCCTTAAATGACGCCAGTATACAACAATTTTGCAAAAATGCAAGGGCGCGCCCTTGATTTTTCAATCTCTGCGAGATATGGTACGCCCGTTTCCCGGTCCCGGACGAATTCCGGCAATCTTTGCGGAGCATGCGCGATGGATTTTTCCAATGAGAACAAGCTGGTCGTGGCAGTCGCGTCCAGCGCACTTTTCCGACTGGACGAGGCCGACTCCATTTTTCGGCG
>CAZAAM010000208.1:2385-2888 GCA_964483055.1 uncultured Victivallales bacterium | reverse complement strand
CGCTCCCCCTCTCCTTGAATGGAGTAGAAGATCTCGTTCACTTTGTATTCATGCCTGTTTCGTCGCTTGTTCATGCGTGCTCCTCATTCGTATCGAGTCGGATCCGGGACGCCAGCGAGTGCGAAGGCCTCCTTGCGTTCCGTGCAAGTTCCGCATCGTCCGCAATGGAGCGCGCGCCCGTTGTAGCAGGAATAGGTCATGGCGAAATCGACGCCAAGGCGGATTCCTTCGCGAACGATTCGAGCCTTGTCCCAGTCGCAGAACGGGGAGAGAACGCGCGCCTTGCCGTCCGTGCCCGCCTGAATCGCGCGATCCATCGCATCAATAAACGCGCGCCGGCAGTCGGGATAGATCGCGTGGTCGCCGGAATGATTGCCTATGACGACGGCTTCCAGCCCGCGATCCTCTGCGAAGCCTGCCGCCGCAGCGAGCATGATGCCGTTGCGGAAGGGGACGACGGTCGATCTCATGTTTTCCGCATCGTAACGGCCTTCCGGGACGGC
>CAZAAM010000208.1:895-2375 GCA_964483055.1 uncultured Victivallales bacterium | reverse complement strand
CGGGACGGCCTCTTCCGTTTGAAGCAGCGAGGAGTGGAACTGTGCGCCGATCCAGGAGAGATCGACGAGCGCGCGGGAGACGCCGAGCCTGCGGCAGATTGCCTCTCCGGCTGCGATTTCGCGGTCATTGTGCTTGGAGCCGTAGCGAAAGCAGATCGCTTCCACGCGATCGAAGGATTCCAGCGCCCAGTAAAGCGCTGCGGTGCTGTCCAGTCCGCCGCTGTGAACGACGAGCGCGGATCGTTTGCTGATGTTTTCTTCGTGTTTCATCATCCGTTTTTCTCTCTGTGGGGCGACGGTAACCACAGCCCCGGTCAGTTGGTTCCTTTCAAAATTCGTTCTTCCGCAAGACGGGAGAGAGTCTGGACGTCGATCTTCCCTGATGGGAGGAGGGGAATACGATCGATTCGGAGGAAGTCCTGCGCCTTCGGCATCCAGAGATTCGGCAGTC
Source organism: uncultured Victivallales bacterium (assembly GCA_964483055.1). Lineage (GTDB taxonomy): Bacteria > Verrucomicrobiota > Lentisphaeria > Victivallales > UBA1829 > UBA1732. Next base: position 1,924 of record CAZAAM010000208.1, on the reverse strand, counting down.
CGCGCTTGCGGAGACGTTCGATCATGTCCGTTGCGTCGAGCTGGTCTGTCGCGTAGAAGACGACGAGTCGTTCGCCGCGCTTCGGGTCGTGCGCGCCGACAACTGCGACAACGCGATTTTCGCTGCTCAATTCCTCGTTGATCGCCATTTCAATCAATTCATGCGGAACCATTTCGCCTGCGATCTTGCTGAAACGGGAAAGACGGCCCGTAATCGTCAGATAGCCGTCTTCGCTGAGCGCCGCGATGTCGCCGGTGTTATAGAAGCCGTTCTTGTCGATCGCAGTCGCGGTCGCTTCGGGATCGTTCAGATAGCCCATCATGACGGAGCCTCCTTTGACCAGCATCAGACCGGGCGTGTTTTCCGGAAGTTCCTTTCTTGTGTCCGGATCGACGATCTTAACGTGGATTCCGGGCATTGGAGCTCCGACGCTTCCCGGATGACCGCATTCGCGGCCGAGATCGAACACCGAGCAGGAAAGATTGATGGCGACGATGGGGGAAAGCTCCGTGCACCCATAACCCTCGACGACCGTGAGTCCGGTCGCCTCGCGCGTCTTTTCTGCAATATCCTTGCGGAGTTTTTCCGCGCCCGTGATGAGAAGACGCAGCGAGTCGAACTGTCCTGGCTTCAGCTTGCGCAGATAAGTCTGGAGAAAGGTCGGCGTTGCGACGAGCAACGTGCAGCGATCTTGTTCGATCGCGTCGCAGGCGGTCGTTGCATCCAGCGGATTCGCGACGTAGATCACGGGCGTTCCGCTCATGCAGGGAAGAACGAAGCCGAGCATGAAGCCGAAGGCGTGAAACAGCGGAAGATTTCCTAAAACCACATCGCGCGATGTCCAGTTGATGTTGCGGATGTAGCTGAAAAAGTTCGAATTGACGTTGTGATGGGACAAACGCACGCCTTTCGGCTTTCCAGAGGATCCGCTTGAAAACAACAGAACCGCTTCGCCTTTGGCGTCTCTTCCGCGCGTCGGCGCGTACAGGCGCGTCAAAAGGCGCGCGGGAAGCAGAAGGGCCGAGAGAA
>CAZAAM010000208.1:0-885 GCA_964483055.1 uncultured Victivallales bacterium | reverse complement strand
GGCGTTCCGCTTCATCGCGGGGCGGAAAAGGTTCGGAAGGTCGTTCTCTAGAAGGACCATGCATGGAAGCGGCTCCATGTTCAGCTTCTTGAGGAATCTGCCGCTCGTCAAAACAATTTTAAGATTCGCTTTGCGGATCGCCTCTTCGCAGACTTCACGCCCGGCGGAGAAGTTCAGAATCGCAGGAATGCGATCCGCATACAGAATCCCCAGCAGAACGGCCGCAGCGTTCGCGCAGTTCGGCAGAAAGACGCCGATACGGTCGCCCGGCTCGCCTGTTTCATCCAGTTTGCGGAGCATCCGTGAAAGCGTCAAAGCCTTGACGAGCATTGCGAAGTTCGGCGTTCCCTTTTCACCCGCGTTCTTGAATGTCGCTCTGAACGGATGACGTCGCGCGTTCCGGGCGAACGACTCGTGCAACGTGCGTTCCTGGGGGAATCCCTTCATTTCCGCCTCCGCGCCCATTTCCGAAATGAGCTGTCGAAGCTGGAACGGAGTCATATCCTTCGAAACAGGCTTTCCGATGCTGATGTGGATCGGGATCGGAAACTGGCGCGGCTTCGTGAAGCGAAGTCGTCCGCGATGAAGCGCGAACATCGGTCCCCAAAGCAGTCCGATGCGAATCGGAATGATCGGAACTTCGACATTTGGCGGGAGCATTTCCCGAAAACCTCCCTTGAAGCGTTGCATAAGGCCGTTCCCGGAAACGCGTCCTTCCGGGAACATGCAGACAAGCTCTCCTGCGGCGAGCAGTTCGCGCGTCCGTCGCACGCATTCTCTCATGCTCTTCGGATGGTTCGTCGTCGGAACGCGGATGACGCCGAGCCGGGTCAGGAGCTTCGGAAATCCCTTCCGAAAGAAATTCTCATGCATCATAAAGTGGAT
>CAZAAM010000207.1:0-2947 GCA_964483055.1 uncultured Victivallales bacterium | reverse complement strand
CCGCCTTGCCAATGTCATGGAAGAGTCCGATGCGCCGCGCCTTCTGCTCGTCCAAATGCAACTCTGCCGCGATCGTTCCCATGAAGGCCGCCGTTTCAATGCTGTGCTTCAACACGTTCTGGGAAAAACTGAACCGGAATTGCAGACGTCCCAGCAGAACGATCAGCGGCTTCGGAACTCCGTGAAGACCGCAGTCCAGCACCGCCTGCTCGCCCGCGTTGAACACCTCTTCATCGATCTCCTTCCGGATCTTCTTGATCAGTTCTTCGATGCGCGTGGGATGGATTCGTCCGTCGGAAATCAGTTTTTCCATCAGCCTTCGCGCGACCTCCTTCCGAATCGGATCGAAACAGCTGATGACAACCGCCTCCGGCGTATCGTCGATCAGAATGTTGACTCCGGTCGCCGCTTCCAGCGCGCGGATGTTCCGGCCCTCCCGACCGATGATGCGACCTTTCATTTCATCGTTCGGCAACGGAATCGTCGCCGTCGTTCGCTCGTAGGAACAGTCTCCGGCATAGCGCTGAATCGCCTGTGCAAGAAGATTTTGCGATTCCTTCTCCACGCGAGCGCGCGCTTCGTCCAGCATGTCGCGAACCATGAGGCCGCATTCGTTTTCCATTTCGCCGCGAAGCTTTTCCAGGATCATGTTCCGCGCCGTCGCGCGATCGTGCTACGCGATCCGCTGAAGCTCGTCGATCTGCTTGGATATCGTATTCTTAAGTTCCAGCTCCTTCGCGGACAGGCGATCGCGTTGCGCATCCAGTTCGTTCTCTTTGCGCTCCAAATGCCGCAGCTTTCCATCCAAAGAGTCATTCTTCCGATCCAGATTTTCTTCCTTCTGCTGGATGCGCTTTTCCTGCTGAGCCACTTCGCGACGGCGCTCTTCCACGTTGCGCCGCTGCTCCTTGAGCTCGCTTTCCACCTCGTCCTTGATCTTCAGCGCATCGCTTTTCGCCGCCACGCGAGCTTCTCTGAGAATCTGATCCGCTTCGCGTTCCGCATCTGATTTCATCTTTGCGGCCTGCGTGCGCGCCGCGTTCCCCCGCACCTTTGCGATCAGCCAGGAGACGATCAATCCGAGAACGACGCCTCCGCATGCGATCGCTATGTTTGCAGCCATGGATCCAAAATGCATGTCAACTCCTCAATGTTGCATTGATTGTGAGACCGTAGAAACGCAGCTCCGTCAGCGCAAGATCGGTCCCTCGATCCTGCGGCTCCGTCGGAATCTTTTCGCATTTCTGCAGTTCGTAATAAATCCCGATGCTCTTCCGGACTCCCCCGGACAGCAAACGGTCGTAAATACCCTTCCCGCGTCCCAATCGATTGCACATCGCGTCGAATGCGACGCCGGGAACCAGCCAGAGGGCTTTTGACAGCAGGTCAGGCGACGCCCGCAGGGCGCCCGCTCCAGGCTCCGGAATGTTCCAATGGCTTTCCGGAAGATCCAGCGTGTCAGCTATCACAATTTCGAATTCGCCGTCCCCGCGGAAGCGCGGCAGACACAGCGTGCGTCCGTCCGACAGAACCTGACGCATCGTTCGGGTCAGATCCGGCTCCGTTCCATCCGTGGCATACGCCACTACGACTGACGGGTCGTCATGACGCAGATAATCCATAAGCTGCTGGTTGATGCGGCGATCCGCATCACGTTTCCATGTCGGTTCCAATCGCCGCCGCATGCTCAGCATCGCTCTGCGCGTCGATCGCTTCCGAATTTGGACTTCGGCTTCTGTCATCGCGTCTTCCGTCGCTTTCCTGCGCGGACGCGGTCCAGCCGTGCTGGCGCAAAGCCTCATCGTCGCCAAGCTCTCGCCCGCGTCATCATATCTCTTTGCGGACAAGACCCTTTTATCAAATCGCCTCTCTATGCTTCCCGCCTCCGGTCCAAAGACCGTTCAACGTCCGCTTCTCCTTGCGTATTTGCTATGTAAATGACAATGATGCATGTGCTTCCGCGCGGCGAACTGCGTCGTTCGTTGCGAATTCCTGTTGTTATGATATGTGAATGTCTTTACCTGTAGTAAAAACCCTTATGAAAGGAAACATAACGCCGTTTTCGCAAAATAAAAGTCCCGTTTCCTCTTTTTTCGGCAATTTTCTTCTGTTTTTCATCATTTCCTCTGCGAATCCGAATTCGCACGTCGCACATGAAAAAAAATATCGAACCGTCGCGTCAGGGCTTTGACGGCGCCTCCTCTTGGAAAATCGCCGAGGACGCCGCCCCAAGCTTCAGCGTCAGCGTCGTTCCGTTTCTGCTTTGCTCGCATGCGCCGCAGATCAAAAGCGGCTTCAGATCTGCATTCGTCGTCAATGTCGCTTCAACCTCGTTGCCCGATGGATTGATTGCAACGACGCATGCCGAATCGCCGAGTCTTCGCCGATAAATCAGAGGAAAGCCCCCGCCAACTTTTTTCAGAACTTCGAACTCGCCGCGCGCGCCCAAGGCCGGAATCTCTTTTCGCAAATGAATCAAACGCCTCACGACGTTCAGCAGGCTTGACGGATCGTCTTCCTGCGCCATGACCGTCGGACGCTCTGACGATGGGTCGATCGGAAGATAAAGTCGTTCCTTCTCCGCCGTCGAAAATCCGGCATTGATCCCATCGTCCCACTGCATCGGCGTCCGCGACCCGCTCCTGCAGTACGCTCCCTCCTTGTTCGGGAGGCCATGCACGTAGTCCATCCCGATTTCGTCTCCATAGTACAGAAACGGCGCGCCCGGCATCGTGAACAGGAAGACGTAGGCTGTCTTCAGCTCCTCCAACGACCGTCCCTGACGAATCCGTCCGATGTCGTGATTGCCTGTCACAAGAGAAAAAAAGCCGTCACGCCCCTGCAGACGCTTCAACTGCGACGCCATTTCTCGCAGGAAAGGCTCCGCATCTCCTTTGCCTGAACGGTCGAAATAACTTGTGCGCGTCTCCTCCCAATCAGGAATCGG
>CAZAAM010000206.1:2171-2962 GCA_964483055.1 uncultured Victivallales bacterium | reverse complement strand
GTCAACAAGGCGGCCGGAATGGTCGTACACCCTGCGGCAGGCAACTGGCGCGGAACCCTCGTCAACGCCGTGCTCGGACGCGCGCCGGAAGGACTGATGGACGACGAGGAATTCAATCCTTTGCGACCAGGGATCGTTCACCGTCTGGACAAGGACACAAGCGGCGCTCTCGTCGTCGCAAAGACGCCGCGCGCGCTGCGCCGACTGGCGAAAGCGTTTGCAGACCGCACGGTTTCCAAGACGTATCTCGCCATCGTGCATGGAATCCCGTCTCCGTCGGTCAACGTCGTGAATCTTCCTATCGCGCGGCATCCGTCGGATCGGCGGCGCATGACCGTCGCTCGTCCCGGAACCGGACGCGCAGCGATGACGACATGGAAGCTGATCCGGACCGGCGTCTGGGAAGGGCAGAAGGTCTCCCTGATGGAGATTCGCCTGCACACAGGACGCACCCACCAAATTCGCGTCCATATGTCGCACGCTGGCTGGCCGCTGGTCGGAGAGAGCCTGTACGCCCGCGGCCGCTCCTCGTCCGCGCCGCGCCAAATGCTTCACGCATGGAAGCTCTGCTTTCCGCATCCGGAAACCGGCGAATCGCTCTCTTTCGAAGCTCCGATTCCGGATGACTTCCGCGCCATTGCCGACGCGATTCTCGATGAGCGATAATTTTCCCGCTCTGCCGTGGAAAAACTCGCATGAGCGTGCTATTGTAAATGGAATATAAGGATTCCGGCATGCCACAACGGAAAACATACGTACGGAGCTAACGGGAATGACCATCCGCGAAGTCG
>CAZAAM010000206.1:0-2161 GCA_964483055.1 uncultured Victivallales bacterium | reverse complement strand
CAATATTTCATCTCGATCATTCGGGAAAAGCGGCGCAGTTCGCGCGACCTCGTCGCCTACGGCGTCCTGTTCCTCGCGTCCCGCGTCTACAAGTGGATCGTCGAAACCCGCATCTGGCTCTTCGAGAACCGCTTCATCCGCAGCCGCGCGATCGGATGCCTCGTCGTCAGCATCGGAAATCTGACCTGCGGCGGAACGGGCAAGACGCCTGTCGTCGAAATCTTCGCAAAGACCTTGAGCAAGGCCGGCCGGCGCGTCGCCGTTCTGAGCCGCGGCTATCGCAGCCTCGACAAGCTGAAGCGCAAGTTCAGCTCCCGCAAGAAGGAAGTTCCTCCCCGAGTCGTCTCCGACGGAAAAAACCTGCTTCTGAGTTCCGTCACCGCCGGAGACGAGCCCTACATGCTCGCCTCCAACCTTAAGAACGTCGTCGTCCTCGTCGACAAGGATCGCGTCAAATCCGGACTCTATTCCATTGAAGAGTTCCACACGGACACGCTGATCCTCGACGACGGATTCCAGTATCTCAATCTGCGGCCGCACATCAATATCCTGCTCGTTGACGCGACTTCTCCGTTCGACAACCACCATGTGCTGCCGCGCGGACTTCTCCGCGAACCGATCGAAAACGTCCGCCGCGCGGACTACATCTTCCTGACGAAATCCGACGGCTCCCCTTCCCTAAGGCATCTCAAGCAATTTCTGAGGCATCACAATCGCCGTGCGGAGATCATCGAGTGCCGCCATAAGCCGCAGTATCTGGAGGACGTCTTCAAGCGCGGACAGCGCTTCGCCTTGGAACAGCTCAAAGGGAAAAAGATCGCCTCGCTTTCCGCTATTGCAAATCCAGCCAGCTTCAACCAGTTCCTGCTGGATCAGGGAGCCGACATCGTCGCCGAGCGCCATTATGCGGATCATCATCGCTACCGCCAGCAGGAAATGATTGACTTCGTCAACATCGCCAAGAAAAACGGAGCGGAATACATTCTTACGACGGAAAAGGACGCCGTGCGCATGCCGCGCCTGGATCGTCGTGACATTCCGTTCTATTTTCTGCGAATCGAAATCGACATTCTGAGCGGACAGGAGAGTTTCGATCAGTGCATCCGCCGCATCTGCTTCCTGTGATGCGCAATTGACGCTCTTCGGCAAGAACGCGGAACCGAATCAATCCTCGATTCGACTCCACATGTCTTCCAAATCTTCGATTCGCGCCTCCAGCTGCTCCATGGCGTCGTCGTTCGGAACTCCATCGGAGGCGTTCAGGACGGAAAGAGTCTCGATCATCGCACGATGAAAGTCGCGAATGCCCGGCGTCTCCCGCTTCAGTCGCTCCTCGTCGCCAGAGGCAAGCAATGCGCGGCAGTACGCGATGCGCGATTCGTTCAAGTCCAAAAGACGGGCGCGGCGCGGGGCGACATGTTCGTCCGCCGCAGGATGATAGGTTTCGGCGCACGCCTCCCAGTTCTCTTCCATAAAGTTTTGAAACGCAGTTCTCTGCGCATCGTCCGCGAAACCGTCTCCGATCAGCTCGAACATCTCCGCAAGGAAAGTCTCTAACGCCCGTCCGTTGGCAATGGCATCCAAGGTCATGGAATATAGTTCGATATAGCCGATCGGCGCATTCACGTCCTCAAGAATCGCATCAAGAGAATCCAGCTTGCCTTCGGAAATGGAAAAATCATCCAGCGAAATCGCATCGTCCAAAGCGTCGCCGCCCGTGCGCTCGCGGGAATGGTCATGCGAATGATCGTGAGCATGGTCATGAGAATGGTCATGTCCGCAACCGCATTCGCAGGAATGCTCGTGCGCGTGACTCCGAACATGTTCGTCCATGCCTGGAACGCCGGCGTCGTCCGCGGGCGTCAAAACCCAATCGACGCCTTCCGTGCGAATAGCGATTTCCCGCATGTCGTCGCGATATTCGTCGAAAGAGACCGCCGGGTTCTTTCTCAGGTCGTTCCCCTGCTTGTTCGCATACCAAAAGCCGAACATCAGCTGATGCGGAATTTCATAATAGTCGCGCTCCGCTTCACAGACTTCAAGCAACGCCTTTTCATACTTTCCGATCCAATCGTTTTTTTCGGCGGCGGAAGGGTCCAGTTCGCGCGGACGGTATTCCAAGGAAAAACGGCAGTCATTCCAATCTTCGACTGTGACGATC
>CAZAAM010000205.1:0-2964 GCA_964483055.1 uncultured Victivallales bacterium | reverse complement strand
TTACACGCAAACCGCGCAGGAATCCCAAAAAAACGTTTCAGGGCCCGGTCAATTTCGGGCGATTACCTGTTGCGTAGCCGAGTCGCACAAATGACGAATGACGCGGAAGAACGCGACCCGATCCGCTTCCGACACGTTCTTCATCCACAATTCAATCCATTTCATGAAGGAGCGCGCGTGGAACGCCTCCAGTTCCTCGCCGAACTTGGAAAGACGGATGCGCACTGCCCGCCGATCGTTTTCCGGAACGCTTCGTTCGACCAGACCCGCGCGCACAAGCTGATCAATGGTCTTGGAAACTGCGCCTGCGGAAAGTCCCAGCATATGGACGATCTCCTTTTGCAGGATGCCTTCAGGCTGATTGATTGATACGATTTCCAATGTCTTGATCTGCGCGAGCGTGATCGACATGTCGTGATTGCCGATGTCGGGCGGTTTGCACAGATCGCGCATGCGATCGACGAACATCGTGATCGCGCGGCAGTCCGAGCTTGTGAAGGCAGACATGACCGTTTCATTCCCCTGTGAAACAATTTATCCGTTGTAAAAAATCCAATGATATTAATACTCTTTTTTTCCAAAATGTCAAGGCGAAAAACGCGCGGATGATGAAGATATCGTCTTTCCGTGCAGGAAAATCCGCCCGCTCCTCGCTTGAAAAGACCGCATTCCCGCTGTATTGTATGCGCCTGGCAGATTCGAAAACAGCGTCGTCGGCGCATTTTTCTGCGAATCCAGGGGCATGCGCCGCCATTCGAGTTCGCGCCATGCGTTCATGCTTCGGATGCGATCGGCGAAGCGTCTTCGAGTCTTCCGCATCGCGGCGCAGTCGCGAACAAATCGAATCCAGTCCCTGGCTCTGCCGCACGTTCATTTTTCGGAGAATTCCGCGCATGAAGCAGCATTCCGTTTTTCCATCCGTCTGTCTGATCCTGATTTTCGTCGCGCTCGTCTTTTTCGGCTACGCGTCCGTCGTATCGCGCGACCGGCTCCGCTTTCAGCTGGAGGCCGTGGAGAAGTCGCTCGAAGATCTTGCCGCGCGCGTCTCCGCCGCTCCTGCCGCCCGAGCGGTCCTCCTTTCCGCGGCGGATGCGTCGGTCGCGACGACTCCTGCGAAGATCGCGAACGCCGAATTTTACGATCCGGCCGCCGAAGAGGGCGGGACGCTTACGCAGGCGATCGCGGCGGATACGGGCAATATGAACAGCCTTATCAACAACGACGCCACGGTCAGCGAATTCTGGAGCAAGTGCGGCGATACGCTCGCGGAACTCAATTGGAACGACCTGACTCGATTCGAACCGAAAATGGCGGAGTCATGGAGCGTTTCGGAAGACAATTCCACGTATCGCATCAAGCTCCGCAAGGGCATACTGTGGCATGACTTCACCGATCCCGTGACCGGAAAGGAATGGAAGGACGTGGAAGTGACGGCGCACGACTTCAAGTTTTATGTGGACGTCGTGAAGAATCCGGATGTCGACGCGCTTCCGCTGCGCGGCTACCTGGCTGATCTCGACAAGATCGTCGTCTTCAACGACTACGAATTCGATGTGGTCTGGAAGAAGCCGTATTTCCTCTCCAAAGAAATCACGCTGTCGCTTTCGCCGCTGCCCCGCCATTTATATCATGCCTACGACGGGCCCTTTGACGGCAAGCGCTTCAACGACGATTTCGAACGCAACCGCATGATTGTCGGATGCGGACCGTATCGCTTTGTCAGTTGGGAGAAGGGCAGGAAAGTCGTCTTTCAGCGGTTCGAGAAATACTATGGAAAGGAATTCGGGATCATGCCGCCCCTCCGCGAGCTTGTCTATGAGGTGATTCAACATCCAAACACCCGCATGCTCGCGCTGAAAAGCGGAGAGCTCGACTGCGACTCGCTCTCTCCGGAGCAATGGGTCAATCAGACGTCCGGTCCGGAGTTCTCCGAAAATGGATTCCTCCGAAAGATACGGCGTCCGGGGCGCACCTTCTGCTATATTGGCCTCAATCAGCGCAATCCGCTTTTTCAAGATCGTCGCGTCCGCACGGCGCTGAGCTGTCTTGTCGACCGCGATCGCATCGTCCGCGACGTATATCAGGGACTCGCCCGTCCGGTTTCCGGTCCCTTCTTCCTCGACAGTCCCGCCTACGACAAGAGCGTGAAGCCGCATGAATTCGACGTGGAGAAGGCCAAGCATCTTCTTGCGGAAGCCGGCTGGCGCGATACGGACGGCGACGGCGTTCTGGATCGCGACGGGAAAAAATTCCAGTTTACCGTAATGTATCCGAATGTCAATGCGAACTATCAGAAGATGCTCCCCATACTCAAGGAGGACATGGCGAAGGCCGGCGTCCGACTGGAGATCCTCGCGCTGGAATGGTCCGTCGTGGTCGAACGCATCGGCAAGCGAGACTTCGACGCGTCGCTGATCGCATGGACGCAGAGCCTGACGCCGGATCCGTATCAGCTTTGGCATTCCGACCATGCGAACATCGACGGCTCCAGCAACTACATCGGCTTTTCCAATCCGGAGGCGGACCGTCTGATCGGCGAGATTCGTCTTTGCTTCGATGAAAAGGAGCGCGAGGAGCTTTACCATCGCTTTCATCGCCTGCTTCATGAAGAGGCTCCGTATCTCTTCCTCGTCTCGCAGGATGATCTCTTCGTCGTCAATCGCCGCTTCCGGAATCTCCGCGTCTTCCCCTACGTCCTTCCGACTGAAATCCTTTGGGTTCCGCGTTCAGAGCGCAAGGATGCAAAAAAAACGGAATCGCGTTAGACTTTTCACCTGGATGCGATATATTATCGAAGAAGGACAGGATGCGGACGTGTTCCGACGACGAACCCCATTCAGACGCGCGACTCCATGAAACCGGCACAGCAAAAGACAATGACCCGCAAATCGAAGTTCTGGCTCGGACTGCTTTTGATTGTTCTGGGCTGCGCCTTCTTCGGCGGAATATGCGTCTTCGGCTTCC
>CAZAAM010000204.1:0-3080 GCA_964483055.1 uncultured Victivallales bacterium | reverse complement strand
GAAGTTCAGGATGCGCAAAAAGCCGATCAAGGTCGCAAGAAGCCCAAGCGCGGGGAGCAGAAGCAGACCGCCGCGTCCCAGAAGCAGCCACGCAGGATAGGAAATGAACGAGAACAGCTCGGGATAGATTGCCTGGAATCCGTCTCCATGCTTGCGGAAATGGAAGCCGCCTGGAAAGAACTCGCCTTCCGGATCGATCCCCTTCGCCGGATTTTCCAGCACGAAGGTTCCGTGCGCCGCGAAATTCCGCAGAAGAATCTCCTTGCAGCCGTTGTCCGTAATCCAGATCGGACCTTCCGGGAGCAACGCCCATTGGAGCGCAAGCGCGAGCGCGACTCCGATGCAAAGCATGACAGGCGCGCTCCATGTTCCGGGCTTCGATTCCAACATTTCGCTCCTTTCGTTTCGCGCGTCTCGCGTCAGAGGCGAAAACGATGCGGCGAATCCGCCTCGCTTCGTTTCTACAATAGCGCATTTTCAGAAAAAAGCAACGATCGACTATTTGTCAGCGTCCGAAAAGCTCTTTCGCTCCGAACTCGAACCGGAAATCGCCGGTCCGCGTTGCGCGCATGCAAAAAAATGACGCGCGGAATGAATGTCCGCGCGTCTTGGCTTGCCTCCGGCGCCGTTCGAGATGCCGAGTTCGATCACTTCTGCTGATTTTGGGAGAGAATGACTTCGGCGAAAAGCTTCGCGATCGTCTCATAACCCTTCTCGTTCAGATGGATTCCATCCTCCGCGTACAGATCCGCTCTGTCCTTTGTCGCGGCGTAGACGTCCGCCAGCGTGCAACCGGTCTTTTCCGCGACCTTGCGCTGAATGGGAACGATCTGCTCCTCGATGTTCTTTCCAGACACCTCGAAATTGTCGCGCGCGACCCACGGCGCCGTCGCCAGCAGAATCGTCGGATTCACATAGGTCTTCTTGTATCCTTCGATGATCGACGTAAGATTCTGTTCGAACTCCTGCGCGTGCTTCTCCCAGTTGACCGGCTTGGAATCGTTCATGCCGAGCATGACGATCGCCACGTTCGCCGGATAATTCAGGGACTGCTCATAAGCCTTGCTCCTGACGTAAGCCACGTTCCTGCCTCCCCGTTCATCCGTCACCCCCTGCATCAGAGCCGTCGCCCATCCGGTGCCGAAGTTCTTCACCTCATAGTCCGCTCCGAGCCTTGCCTGCAATTGCGCCGGATAGTTCTTGTCCTCCGGAACGCCGGAGCCTTGCGTCTGGCTGTCGCCGATGCAGGCGACATTGATCGTTTCCGCGGCAAAGCCGATCGCTGCGGACAGAATGAATCCGAGAATCAGTGTGCGTTTCATGGCTTTTCTCCTTGCGTTGTATTGATCTGATCTTGCTCTTGAGTGGAAATGGCTTCCTTTGCGGCTCCACCGTGAAAACGTTTTCGGATCGTTCGTCCGGAACGCGTTTCCTGACCGATGCCTTCCGCGGCGCCGTTCTTCATCGGAATTTCGTAAACGATTCCGTTCGACTCGTCCGCTTCACGATAGACCGTCAGCGGCGGACCGGCGATCTGGCGAAGGCCTACAAGCTCTCCATCGTCGTTGAAGCTCTTCTCTACGGCGGCTCCGTCCTTCAAGACGCTCATCTCGCGCCGCTTCGTTCCGTTTTCGTAGAAGATCGCCGTCGAACCGTTCGTCCGAAGCGGCATCGTTTCCAGGAAGTATTCCGGCGTCAGATCCGTTCCCATGCGGCGAATATATGCGGAAAACGCCGCCTTCAGCCGTTCTTCGTTCAAAACGACGCCCGAACGCAGGCGACCGAGTTCGCTCAGCGCGGCGCGACTCCAGTAGACTCGATTCCAGCCGCGGATTCCCCAGATCGTCTTGTCGGAATACCGTCCTGTCTTATCGCGCACGCGCCCTTCCCACATCGCGCGAACGAACGCCGTGCGAGCGCTCCTCTCCGGATCCTTCATCGCGTCCGGCGTCAACGCAGTGCGCCCGAGCATCTCGCTGTATGCGGTGATCAGCTGAACGGAAATGTTTTCATATTCCGGAAGAGAAAGAATCTCCTGCTGCACGATTTCACCGTTCAGCTTCGCCTCCAGCTCCATCATCATGCGCAGCGCGACCGCCTCTTCGAACGACGCATCGGCGGGAATGCTTCCCAATCCGGCGGCGAACTGTGCGGAATGCGTCAGCTCATGCGACGTCACGTCCGCAAGCACGAACACATGCGTCTTTCTGCTCTTCTCGTCGCGCGCGGACTCCGCAAGCTCCATGCGCCAGCTTCCCAGCGCGATCGTTCCGTCCGGCGATGCAAGCCCCAGATTCTCTGTCATGGCGCGAACCGTAAAGTGCGCTTTGGAATCCGCTGCGGCGACGATTCTTCCGCCGGTCGGCGTCCGGGCGACCAGATCCAGTACGTAAAGCAACGTTTCGCGCTCCTTTTCCGTAAGATCGGAATCCGTTCCGTTTCGTATGCGGTCGAGATCGAGGCGGGCGTAGACCGGCGCGCCGGCAAAGAAAAGAAACGCCCCGAAGACGGCCGTTTTCAAAAGAAGAGCCATGCTTTGGCAGGCCATGCGGGCGCAACCGAATGTCAAGCGCCAAGAATCGGCGGGAGAAGCTTCTCTGCTTTCCCGTTCCTGCACGGAGTTCCGTCTGTCCCGACGCAATCCTTTCATCAAAAAGCGCACCGATATTGTCATTCCATGCATTCTTGTCCCGTCTCCGGTTCATCTCGACCGAACGGCAGCGAAAGAAGCCAAATAGCAGGATGACCTTTCCTTTCAATGCAGTATAGCATGTTTTTTCTCCGTTTCAAGCTCAGTTCTTGAATTTCACATCCTATATGGAAAATATTAATAAAAAATTCTATGACGCAAACGATTTTTCTTGTAAAAAATATTTTGTTTTTCTCAAACATCCGGTCTCCTTTTTGCTTCGGAACTCATCAAAAGAATGGATTATTTTGAGCTTTTTCTATTTTTCTCCTTTTTTTTTGAGATTTTTTATTTGATTTTCACAAGAAACCGCGTTATATTGTAGATCAAGGAATGCCGCATCGTCTTCAAGCAACAATGCCAGTTTTCTACAAATTTCACTAGAGCGAAA
>CAZAAM010000203.1:0-3099 GCA_964483055.1 uncultured Victivallales bacterium | reverse complement strand
GACTTGAAGCCTTTGACGAACCAGCTTCAAATCCGCGCAAAATTCAAGCGCGTCTTCGACATTCGACGCCATAAGCTCCGGCATCGAACGGGATTCGCCGGCCTTGTTCGTGCAGATCGCTTCTCCGGCGGCCTTCGCATAACGCGATCCGCGGCAGTCCGGGCACGGAACATCGACGTCCGGGAGGAACTGCACGTCCAGGCTGATCACTCCAGTTCCATCGCATCCCGGACAACGCAAACGCCCGGTATTGTAGGAGAAGTCGCCTGCCTTGAAGCCGAGTCTCTGCGCATCGGGCGTGCGCGCAAAGACCTTGCGGAGCTCGTCATGCACGTTCGCATAGGTTGCCACTGTAGAGCGGACATTGATTCCGATCGGCGTTGCATCGATCAGCTTGATCCGTCGAACGCCCTTTGCGTCGATGGAAACGACATGCTCGGGGAGACGTCTCCCTTCAATGAGCGACTCCAGAGCCGGAACAAGGCTTTCCAAAATCAACGTGGTCTTGCCCGAACCGGAAACGCCCGTCACGACGGAAAGCCTCCCTTTGGGAAACTCGACGTTCAGCGGCTTGACCGTGTGAATGAACGAAGTGGAAAGGCGGATCGTTCCATGCGCAAAGATCTCCGAAGATGCAGCCCGCTTTCGAAGCCGGGTTTCCGCCGCGCCGGAAAGAAACGGCCCGATCCGGGAAGCGGCGTTTCGCGCAAGCTCCGCGACTGTTCCCTGAGCGATGACGCGGCCGCCGTTCGCGCCTGCGCCGGGCCCCATTTCGATGATCCAGTCCGCTTCCGAGAGAATCCGAGCGTCATGATCGACCAAAACCACGGAATTGCCGTCGGCGACGAGATCGCGCATGACGCCGTTCAGACCGGCGACGTTCGCCGGATGCAGACCGATGGACGGTTCGTCCAGCACGTATAGGACGCCTGTCGTACGATTCCGCACCGCGCGAGCCAGCTGCATGCGCTGTCGTTCGCCTGTGGACAAAGTGGATGCGGCGCGGTCGAGCGAAAGATAGCCGAGACCAAGATCCGTCAGGCGCTTCGCGACAAGCTGAAATGATTCGACGATGCTTTTCGCCATCGGACGCATCTCTTCCGGAAGGGAATCCGGCGACCCGGCGACCCATTCGACCAGATCCGTCAGCGTCATTCGCGCCGCGTCGTCAAGCCCGATTCCCCGGAGACGCGGTGCGCGCGCCGCGTCGGAAAGGCGCGAGCCGCCGCATTCCGGACAGACGGACTGCTTCAAAAAACGCTCTACGCGCTTCATTCCTTTTTCGTCCTTGACCTTGGAAAGAGCGTTTTCGACGGTGCGAACCGCGCTGTAGTACGTGAAGTCGAGTTCGCCCGCGACATTCGTGCTTTTCGACTTGTAGAAGATATGCTTTTTCTCCGCCGGTCCGTCGTAGACAATGTCGCGCTCCTCCGGCGTAAGATCGCGGAACGGAACGTCAGTCCGCACGCCCATTGCGCGACAGACATCCGTCATCAGCGACCACATCAGGGCGTTCCATGGCGCGACGGCTCCCTGGTCAATGGTCAAAGACTCGTCCGGCACAAGCGTCGAACGATCGACCGTGCGGACGACGCCGGTTCCACCGCAGGCGCGGCAGGCTCCCTGACTGTTGAACGCGAGCTCTTCCGCAGAAGGAGCGAAGAATGATGCGCCGCATTCCGGACAGATCAGTTCTGGGCCCGCCGCAACCGCCAGAGACGGAGGGACATAGTGTCCGTTCGGGCATCGGTGGCTCGCCAAACGGGAATACATCAGGCGCAGGCTGTTCAAAAGCTCCGTGCCCGTTCCGAACGTGCTGCGGACGCCAGGAACGCCCGGTCTCTGATTCAAGGCGAGCGCGGCGGGCATGTACAGGACGTCGTCTACGGCCGCTTTCGCCGCGAGCGTCATCCTCCTTCGAGCATAGGCGGAGAGCGAATCCAGATAACGGCGCGAGCCCTCGGCGTACAGGACGCCCAGAGCCAGCGACGACTTTCCCGAGCCGGAGACGCCCACGATTCCGACGATCCGGTTCAACGGCACGTCGACATCCATGTTTTTCAGGTTGTGCACGCGAGCTCCGCGTACCTGAACGGCGTCAGGCGCGCGGCATCCGTCTTTCTCTTTCCGCATCGCAAAAGTCTCCGCAAAAGGGGAGCGGCGCTCAGTCGTTCGGGAAGACGTCGTCCGGAGCAAGAATGCGGACAGGGCCGTACTTCTTGAACAGTTCGGGCGGCGCCTTCGAGAAGTCGCAGACGATGACGATCGCGCCAGGCTTCTTCGCAATGCGTTCCGTGCAATCCTTCAGGAACTGATCCAGTTCGTAGGATCCGATTCCTTCCAAAAGAATCTGCGTCTCCGTGCGGTCCAGTCCTGCCTTTTCCATAGAGCGCAGCAGATTGTAATAGTCTTCCTTCTGGAAGCGCGTCGTGCGCGCGCCGGAAAGGATTCTCGTCTTCGCGTTGTCAAAGTAATGACGCGGCGCAAGGGGCTTGTTCAAAAGAACAAGCATCGCGTCGATCGCACGCTCCGCCTTGTCGTGCTGGGCGCCGATCGCTCCAATGGAAAGAGAATAGTTGTCCGGAGATATCGTCGGATTCTGATAGGCGGTTCCGACCGCATAGGCGAGAGCCTCGCGCTCGCGCAGCTCCTGCATGAAGACTGCGTTTTCAAGCATGTCGTAGACTGCGGCGAAGACGAATGGCTTGCGCGCATAAATGGAATCGGGACGGACGATGCGAATCTGCGCCTGCGCGCCGGGATAGTCCAGCATCCAGACGCCGATGTTCGACGGAGTCTTCTCCGCATCGGGGGAATCCTCCGGCGCGAAAGGTCGAATCTTGAAATAGACGGGCTTGGTAAAAGTCTTCATCTTTTCAGGAAGCCCGCCCTTGGCAAAAATGCGGGCGCGTATGTGGGACGGATCCGCAGGACCGTAGTAGACGATGTCGTGCTCGTAGTCCAAAAGGGTGCGGATGCGCTCGGCCAGATCCTCCGGATTCAATGCATTGATTTCATCGCCGGAAAGGATGTCCGTCGAATAGTTTTCCGGTCCGTAGAGGACGAAAGCCGTCGCCGCGTCAAGAAGCGCGGACGCGG
>CAZAAM010000202.1:0-3102 GCA_964483055.1 uncultured Victivallales bacterium | reverse complement strand
CGGTCGCATCGTCGCTGCGGTTCTGTTGTCGATCATCGGCGGCAAGATGCTGCTTGAACGAGGCGGTTCGGCGAAGATGAGAAGCTTCACGTTTCGCGAGCTTCTGGTCCTGGCCTTTGCAACGAGCATCGACGCATTGTTCGTCGGCGTGGTTTTCGCCTGCCTGGACGAGCAGAATATCGGGACGGCGGTCGTCACAATCGGAGTCGTTACATCTCTGATCTGTCTTGTCGGCGGCTGGGCCGGATGTCTGTTCGGAAAATGGGGAGGGCGCAGGAGCTCGTTGCTTGGCGGCGCGATTTTGCTGATAATCGCAGTCAAGATCCTCTTCTTCGGTTGAAATGTCATCGAAAGGAGGCTATATTGCGCCTTTCCATGGAGTGAATTGTCATGCGTTTCGAATGCCCGTTCTGCCATTTTCAAGTATCCGTTCCGCCTGAATCGTGCGGCGAGCGCATCGCGTGTCCGGGCTGTTCAAAGGCGGTGGCGGTTCCGGCGTCGCCCTGCGATACGGGCTGCATCATCGGCGACTTCGTCATACAGGAGAAGCTGGGCGCAGGATCGATCGGGACGGTATACCGCGCGCAACAGATTTCCCTTGATCGCGAAGTGGCTCTGAAGATTCTGCGTCGCGATTCAATGACGCAGAAGGGCGTCGCGGACTTTCTGAAGGAAGCGCGCGCGGCTGCGAAGCTCAGCCATACCAATCTGGTTCAATCCTACGCGATTGGCGAGGACGACGGCTTCATCTACATGGCCATGACCTATGTCAGGGGCGAAACGCTCAAGGCGCGGCTGAAACGGGAAGGGCGCATTTCGCCGGACGAAGCTCTGCATATCGTTCAGCAAGTCGCGGAAGCTCTCTGCTACGCCTGGGAGGAGAGCCGTCTGATTCACCGCGACGTGAAGCCGGAGAACATCATGCTGACGGAGGGCGGCGTGGTGAAGCTGACCGACCTGGGGCTCGCCATGCGCGACACCGATTGGCGGGCGGATATGGAGATTTCCGGAAGTCCGTCCTATATGAGTCCGGAGCAGTTCGCCGGCGAGCCGCTTGACACGCGAAGCGACATCTACAGCCTTGGCGTGACGCTCTATCAGATGCTGACGGGCGAACTTCCGTTCAAGGCGTCTACTGTGACGACGCTTGCGCATCAGCATTACGAGCAGAAGCCGACGCCGCCGAATCAACTTGCGAGCTTCATTCCTGCATCTGTTTCCATGCTGGTCAAGAAAATGATGGCCAAGCGTCCTGCCGACCGCTATCGCGATATGGAGGACTTGCTTCGGCACATATGGAAGATTCGGCAGAAGACCGCGCCGAATCGGAGTCTGATCCCGGACGTGCACACGATCTCGATCAAGCGCCTGGACTACGGCATGCAGAAGGCGTATGCGATTCATCAGCGGAGCGTCCGCAAGCTGAATCGACGAAACAGCGCCAAGCTGTTGGTCAAGATTCTGTTCGGCATGATTCCCGTTGTCCTGATCCTGCTGATTCTTGCGTTTCTTTTCTTCGATAATCTAAGCCTGCGTTATCGCAACGCTCCGTTCCAGCGCGTGGATGCGTTCGAGCGTTTGGCGCAGGATCCGACGATCCCCCTCGCGGAACTGGAAGAGGAAGCGGAACGCACGACGCGCGATTTTCAGGAACAGACGCTGCCTGCGCCTCGCGTCAAACGTTATACGGCGTCCCACATCGCGCGGATTTTGGAAGAGCGTCGCGCCCGTGAACGCCGCGAACAGCTCGCCAAGCAGTCCGCCACGCACTCGGAAGTGCTGACGCGCCTTTCCCATCGCATCTGGCAACTGGAGAAGATCATGCTTCCGCGTCTGGAAAAAAGCAAGAGCGAGCTGGAAATTGCTCTTCAACGTCAAGAACGCGAGCAGACGGAACGGATCCAGAAGCTTGCCAAGGAGAACGAGTCTCTGCGCGCGGAATTGAAAAAGACCGCGAACGAAAAAATCCTTTGGGAGAACGAACGGCGCCAATTCCTCGCCTCCCGACGGAACTCGTTGCGCATCGGACTTCTGCATTCCATTTCGACGCGGCGCTTTTCCTTCGCGACCGGACTGCTTCATTTGGAGAAGCAGCGGAGCCCCTCCATGACGGAATGGTGCGACAAGATGGAGACATCGATCGAATCCATTGAATCCATCTACAAGATTCTTTCCGCAAAGGCGGGGGGGGCTTCCTTGGACGGAATGTCTCTCAAGGATGCGCTTCGCGCAGTTCGGGCGACGGATTCCAAAGGAAATTGGAACGACAAGCAGATCGCGACGGCCTACTGGATTCTTCGCGGCAATTTAGCCAAGGCCTATGACTGCAATCCAGACGAAAACAAGGAAATTCTTTATTCCGCGGAAGCCGTTTCGGAACATCTGCTTACAACCGTACGCACGTTGCACGGCTTCGGCGTTCGTCGTCTTCCAAAGACATTCTTGGACGCTTTCGAGGTTCTGCCGAAGACCTACAAGATCAACAGCGCCCGCTCCGCCATCAACGCGCTCTACGGGTCCTCGAACGTCGCAGCGTCTGAAACGGACGAAGAGAACTGAACCGCCTGCGCCGCTGCAACCGCAGCAGAAAAGCGTATCGCATTTCACTGCGTTTTTCGTCCGGGAAGGAGCTCTTTCGTTACATAGAGAACCGCATTCGCATTGTTTTCGTCCGCCGTTCCCAGCCCGCGCCATGTCGTTTTCCGTTCGGACTATATTCCTGTTGCGATTGCGAAAGAACAGACGGAAGCGGCGTAATCGCATCGTGAGAACGACGGGAATCGGACGCGAAGGAAGACATTCGCACGAACTTTGATGCGAAAGCCGGCAGGAGCGTCCGGAAGGACAGCATAAAAAACATCTGTTCGCACATGGCCCGAAACATGCGATGCGAACTCGTTGCAAAGAAAGTCATTGCGCAGGAGCGTCGAGAATCGTCCGAATGGTCTTCGCTATGACAGGCAGTCGGTGCGGCTTTTCCAAAAAACCGGCCGCGCCTGCGGCGAGAAGGTCGCGCACGGCTTCCTGTTGCACGTATCCGCTGGAGAGGAGAATCTTCGCATGCGGATCCAGCGAGCGAATCTGGTAGAACGTGTTATGTCC
>CAZAAM010000201.1:0-3111 GCA_964483055.1 uncultured Victivallales bacterium | reverse complement strand
CGCGTTCCGCACGCTTCGAAAAGCCGTCTCCAGCGCATGCGGAGCTTCCTTCTTCCGATCCTTCTCCGTCTCGTCGAAACTCGGAAAGAATCCGCTTCCTGCAAATCCGCTCCAAAGAAGGCATGCCGCAATCAGGAGCAGAAGAACAAGCGTCGTGCAGAGCTTGAACTTCGGCGTAAGAAGACGTCGACGAATGCGATCGTTGCGGCGTTTCGCAACACGCTGGAGCATGTTGATGCGATCGTCGAACTCGGCGATCAGCGTCTTCCATGTCTCGCAGCGTTCCAACGGATTCTTCGCCATCATGCGGCGGATCAGATTCGCCGTCGCTGCGGAAACGTCCTTGCGGAACTTGCGCACGTCGGGCGGCGGATCGGATAGGTGCTTGCGCACAAGTTCGGAGACGTTCGAAGAATTGTAGGGGGGAACTCCCGCCAGAAGCTCGAACATCGCGACGCCAAGGGAATAGACGTCGGTATGAAAGTCAACGTCCGCGCCGGAGGCCTGCTCCGGACTGACGTAGCGCGGCGTTCCGACGAATTCATTGCGGTTCGTAATCGCGTCCGCTCCATCATGTTCCGCGACATCGCGCAGGGAGCGGGAGACGCCGAGATCCAGCAGCTTCACGACGCCGGACGGAAGAAGCATGATGTTGCCGGGCTTGACATCGCGATGAATGATTTGAAAACGGTCGTAGGCGTAGTCGAGTCCGGAGGCGATCTGACGCGCGATCTTCAGCACGCCGATTTCCGAGAAGGACTTTCGCATTCTGAGGCATGTCCGCAGATCGTTTCCGTCCAGGAATTCCATGGAAAAGAAGAGCAGTCCCTTGTCCATGCCGGCTTCGAGAATCCGTACGATGTTCGGATGCTCCAACTGGGCGAGAAGGCGGATTTCCTGTTGAAAGCGCGCCGCATATATCGGATCGTCCCGCAGCAGGGCGCGGCGAATCACCTTCAGCGCCACGAAACGGTGCATGGAGATCTGACGCGCGCGGTAGACGCTCCCCATGCCGCCGCTGCGCATGGCGTAGTCGATGATATAGTCGCCGATCCTGCTTGGAATGGAGCTGTTTTTACTGGAAGAAACGACCATGCGGCTCAGTCTTGTCCCTTGTCTTCGGAATTCAGGACGTGCGCACGGAAACAGGCCCAGAAGACGAACAGGAACGCGGCAAAGACGCCGAACATGCGGGACATGCTGATGTCAAGACCGAATCCGTAGGGCTGGCCATGCGCGGTGGATGTCCAAAGAATGAACGTGACGACTATGAACGTCATGAACATGCCGGGAAGAATCGTGATCCACGCCGGCTTGCGACGATGCATCAGCCAGACGGTTCCCGCCATGAGCGTGGACGCGGCGAGCACCTGGTTGCCCCATGCGAAGTAATTCCACAAGAACTTGAAGCTCTCCGCCTTGAGGTTGGACCAGAAAAGCAGTCCTGCGACGACTGCGATCAGCGGGATGCAGACAAGCACGCGGTTCAGGATCGGCTTCTGCTCCACGCGGAGCATCTCGGCAAGACTTAGACGCGTGCTCCGCAGAGCCGTATCGCCGCTCGTGATGGCGAGAATGACAACCGCAAGAACCGTGAGCACGCCCATCCAGCTGCCAAGAAAGTAATCCGTAATTTTCAAAAGCGTCGGCGCTCCGTTCGTATCCGACATCATCTCTGGAAACAAATTGTAGATCGCAAGTCCGGCGCCCGCCCATACCATGCCGATCACGCCTTCCGCGATCATCATGCCGTAGAACGTCGCGCGCGCTTCGCGCTCCGAACGCATCGTGCGGGCGACGATCGGCGACTGCGTGGCGTGAAATCCGGACATGATGCCGCAGGCTATCGTGACGAAGAGAAGCGGCAATATCGGAGCATGTTCCGGAGTGAACATGCCGGCCTTGAACGCTTCCGACTCCTCAAGAAGAGCCGGATTTTTGAAGCCTGCGATCACAAGCGCGACGAAAATGGCCGCCGTGCCGAGCAGGAGCATTATGCCGAACGCCGGGTAGATCTTTCCGATGATCTTGTCGATGGGGAACATCGTCGCGAGGATGTAATACAGGAAAATGGCAATGACGAAAATCCAGAATTGGCTGCTGTTCGGCGCGACGAGCCCGTCGCAAAGCTTGGCCGGAACGTTGATGAAAACGGCAACGACGAGCAGGAGAAGAAGAATCATGAACCAGGAGAAGAAGCGATAGTATCCGATTCCAAGCTGCTTGCGAACGATGGACGGCAGATTCGCCCCGTTGTCGCGGATCGACATCATGCCTCCGACGAAGTCATGCACGGCTCCGCCCAAAATGTTTCCGATTGGAATGATGAGGAAGACGATCGATCCAAACTTGATGCCAAGAATCACCCCGATGACCGGTCCGACCCCGGCGATGTTCAGCAGCTGAATCAGCATGTTCTTCCACTTCGGAAGAACCACGTAGTCCACGCCGTCCGGATTGCGCACGGCCGGCGTTTCCCGATCGTCCGGACCGAGCAGATGCTCGACGAGCCTCCCGTAGGTGAAATAGCCGACAATCAAAATAACAATGCCGCCAAGAAAATACAGCATGACGCCTTCCTCCTAATCCAGGATTCGGAAATGATGCAGCCGGACGCATCGCGCGACGGAAAGGAATCGGACAACTTTGAGCGTCGGACGAAGCGGCGTTCCTTATTTAAATAAGATACATCGCGCATAAACGTTTTTCAAGAAATTCCGCACATGGAAATCCATGAAAAGAAAGCGCGAAAAAACGGAATTTTGTTTCGGCGGAAGCGTTTCAACGCTTCAGAATCGTCTCCATGGTTTCGAACGCGTCGGAAAGAGCCTGCTCCAAATCCGGTATTTTCGCCTCCTCCCGCTCAATGACGTCCAGTCGCGCCTGCGTCATCGGGGAATCCGGAGCAAACACCGTGCAGCTGTCGACCATCGGTTCGATGGACGTTTCGAACGTTCCAAGCTTTCTTGCGCGCAAAATCGTCTCGTTCTTGTCCATGCCGGACAAGGGACGCAGGATCAAAGTCGGAACGGAACGATTGATCACGCTCATGTTGGCGACCGTCTGACTGGCGACCTGTCCCACGGATTCTCCGGTAACGATTGCGGCGAG
>CAZAAM010000200.1:0-3113 GCA_964483055.1 uncultured Victivallales bacterium | reverse complement strand
AGATTGATATGGACGGGACCGCCGCCATGTCGTTTCAGTTCTAGGAGAGCCTGATTCGTTTTCGTTTCGCATTCCCACGCGTCGGCATTGCTTTCAACGATCGGCAGTTCGACGCTGAGCCGCGCGATGTCGCGAGGGAGCTGTCGGCGATCGGTCAATTGTTCGAACATGTGCCCGATTTGAGAGGATTTTTGAGACGCCGTGACTGCGAGGATCGGCAGCTTGCGGTAAAAGGCTTCCGTCAGACCGGGCATGTAGTTGCGGGAAGCGGTCGCGCCCGTGCAGCTTAAGACGACAGGCTCGCCGGACTGCGCGGCCAGTCCGCAGGCGATATAGGCCGCGGATCGCTCGTCGATCGAAGAGTAAAGTTCGAACCAAGGATCGCTTTGCATGCTTGCGACAAAGGAAATGTTCGTGGTTCCCGGAGAGACGACCGCTTTGCGAATGCCGTGCGCCTTAAGCAAGGCGACAAGAATCTGCACGCTTCGTTCGCTGGAGTAGTTCTTCATCTTTCATGAACTCCTAAGATTATGTGCTTGCAACTTCTTAAAGGATTCATATCCTGTTTCTGGCCAGCCAGCCTTCCAAAAGAGGAACTGCAATGCGCCTGAAGCGGCGCATCAGCAGGTATTTCACTTTGTTCTTTATGCCTCCAAGCTCGCCCGGATTCGTCCGCTCATGGGCGACAAGGTCGCAGTAGCCTTGATAATACGCGTCCGGAGTCTTGAACGTCGGATTGGCGAGGAAGCCGTCAAGGGCGGCGCGCAGTCCCGCATCCGGAGGAAGAAAGCCGTCGACGTCGATGAACGCACCGATTTTTGCGTTGTCGAAGATTCTGTCATGAAGTCGATCATTGCGCACTTGTTCTGTGAGCAGCATCGGACGATCCATGATTTTGACCTTCGGCTCCGTGTGCGTCGCTTTCGCGAATTCGTCTAGATAAATGTTCATCACGTCGCGCCACGAAGTCGATTTGCCGCACGTGATATGAAACGCTTCGCCTTTTGCCGCGTCCTTGCCGATCAGCGCCGCGATTGCCGCTGCGACGTCGCGTCCATGCGTCAATGTCGTTCGCCTGCATGCGATTTGTTCGAAGAAGACGCAAGTGCGGTTTTTCATGAGTCGGTACAGCCACGCCTCCTTTTCCAGCATGCCGAGCTGCAATCGAATTTCGCTGTATGTGATGTAAGGCCGGATGATCGTCCAGTTCCCCTGCGGCGAGGCCGCAAGAATGTCCTCCTGACGCGCTTTGGCAAGCGGATAGGCGTCCGTTTTCAGAAATTCCCTGTCCTTGCTGACGTTTAGCAGCCGAGGCGAATTTTCCGTGATCGGAGCGTCCGAGTTCGCATAGACGCGCGCGCTGCTCAAGAACAGGTAATGTCCCGTCGCGTTCAGGAGTCGCCGGGCCCTTTCCTGAAACTCCTTCGTCGGATAGACCATGAAGTCGACGATCGCATCCCACTTCTCCTGGGCCAGGATGCGCTCCAGAAATGCGGGATCATGCGCGTTCCCGGTCAGATAAATCTTGTTCCCGGAAGGGAAGGGAAGGGAAGGATGCGGTCTTCTCGATGTGATGAACGTCGTGCAGCCTTGCGCGACGAGGATTTCCGATAAATGCGTTCCCATTGCCCCCGTTCCGCCTAACAGAAGAACTTTCATGCGCGCTCGCCTCCATTCAGGACGTTTCGTTCGATTTTTCAATGCATTTCATTATATATTATAGACGTTTTCCAAATTTTCGGCGACGGCGCCTTCAGAATACTTGTTCTTGATGAAATCCGCCAGAGCCGGTTGAAAACGGATGGATCCGTTCATCGCCTCCGTAATTTTCTCTCCGATGTCATCGATGGATTCCGGATCCACGAGAGCGGCCATTCCATTGTAATATTCCTTGGGCGCGCCGCGATTCGTAAGAACGATCTCGCAGCCGGCCGCAGCAGCTTCCAACGCGACGAGCCCGACGCCTTCAAAGAGGCTCGGCAGAGCGAAGACCTTCGCTTTCGAATAGAGTTCCGCCAGCTTTTCATCCGAAACTCTTCCCAAAACCGTTATGTTCGAATGCTCCTTCTCGATTTGCCGCAGCCAGCTCAGGAAATCGTTGTCGCCCGGATTTCCAGCGAGAACAAGGCGGAATCGGCTCCTGATCGCCGCCTCGATCAGTCTTCGAACGTTTTTATGGCTTCCTGACAGGATGCTGACGTGCAGACAGAAATCTTCGCGATCGGCATTCGGGGCGCTGTCTTGAAGCATTCGGACGGACAGCGGAACGATATCGATTTTTTCTGCTGGAACGCCTAAAGCCGCCTGCGCATAGCGGCTCTCATATTCGCTTCGCGCCTGCCATCTGTCCACATAGGGCAGGCAGTTTTTCAAGCTGCTCCATGGCGAAGTCATATGCAGACATGGAATCTGACAAAAGGTCGCGAGGCGCGATAAGAAAGCGGAACGATTCGTATCGATGATCGGGGAAAGAATGATTTTCGCATTCGAGCGTTTTCGGAAAAGCCCGACGCATGCGTCCATGCCGATCCAATATCCGAAAACATGAATCACGTCGGCCCGATTCCAGTCGCAGGTTTTTCCCGGACCGGCAATAAGGACTTCATGCCCTCGCCTGGTCAATGCCGAAGCGAAGGAGCGAGCCTGAACATAAACTCCGTTGGAAGACCCTGAAAGAATCGTTATCAACGGAAGGACGAATGCGATTTTCATTTTGCTCTCTTTATGCAGGTTTTCATTGTTTTTGCAATAAGCGTCTTTTCATTCTGGAACCAAGAATCAGAAAAGCATCGACAAGGGGCGCGGGCAGAAGACGGAAAGCCAGAATGACGGCTTTCGCGTCGAGTCGATTGGTTCTGTAGATCCCCCGCATTGAATGAAACAGAACTTTCTTTACAGTTCGAATGTTGCGGATTCTTTGCATGCGACAAGGCTTTTCAAGAAGAGCCTGATTGACAATTCCATAAAGATATTGTCTGAAGCCGTATCGCTTCAAGACATAGCCTTTGTATTCCTTGGAAAGACCGGGGAGCTTTTCGAAGAGCAATTCATCCTTGCTGAAAAAGCATTCTGCGGTTTCGAACATGACTTCAACGCCGTGAGTCCGCTTGCTA
>CAZAAM010000199.1:0-3157 GCA_964483055.1 uncultured Victivallales bacterium | reverse complement strand
CGCGATGGAGCGCAGCAGGTTCTCCGTATCGGCCATATGTTCGCCCAGCTTGCAGGCAATGTCCTGCACGGTGGCCAGATTCTTCTGAATGACTTCCCTTGCTCGTGCAGCGATTCGTTCGCGACGGAATTCCGTCTTCGTGACGTCGAAGAGCATCGCGCCTACGACCTGTCCCGGATCGATGTTGAAGATATCCAGACTGTAAAGTCGCTTGCCAATGCGGATCATGTCGCGAGAAAGCTCTTCATGCGACCGGATCGCTTCGCGGAAGAATCCGGCCAATTCGGGTATCAGGGCTTCCAGCGACGCGCCCGCCATGCCCGGCATGACGTCCCATATCTGCAGTCCGGCTTCGCCGCAAAGTTCTGCGAAGAGCCTGTTCGATTCCACTAAGGCGAGCTTGGAGTCCGCAATCGCAACCGCGGCGGGAATGCACCGCAGAATCGCGTTCGACTTCTTCTGCGCAAGATTCCGCATATAGGAGACGCACATGTTCGGCTCCGCTTTTCCGGAGAGGAGCGCGCGGGCGAAGTTGCGACAGGTGTCGTACCCGCAGCCGCCGCAGTTGAGCTCGTCCTTTTCCGTCCGCTTGCCCACGAGAAGCAGCGCATCGTGCAGCTGCGACAGAGAAAACTCCTTCGCCGCGATCGGCTCTTTCGGGAAATCGGCATCGATCTTTGGCGGATTCTTCTCAGGACGCGGTCCGGAAAGTTCGGCGCCGCGCAGAACGCGAAGCCGTTCCAAAAGCCCGGGCTCGGCATGATTCGTTCCAGGTCCGTGCACGCAGCCTCCGACGCATGCAAGAGCCTCAAGAAAGACCGGTTCCGCCAGTTCGTCCGGGTTCAAGCCGTTCAAGGCCTGCCTCAAAGCGGGTATCCCGCTCAGCGCGACCCATGCGACATGGTCGCAGCCGCCGTGCATGCGTATCGTTTCGTTCATGCCGCCTTCGACGGGATAGACGACGCCTTCGCGCGCCGGATGCGGAATGAAAACATCATCCGGCGTCGTTTCGATCCGAAATGGATCCAGCCTCTTTTCGCGCAAAATCTGCCGCAGCTGGGAAAACAGAATCGCCGCGGACAGGAGATCCGGGCGGCGGTCCGATTCGTTCATTTTCGCAATGCAGGGGCCGATGAAGACCACGCGGATGTTTTCTCCGAAGCGCTCCTTCAGCAGCTTGGCATGAGCCTGCGCAGGAGAAAGCGTTCTTGCAATGTTCGGCGCAAACTCCGGCATATGGCGACAAAGGAACGAGACGACCGCCGGACAGGCCGATGAAATCTTGAGACCGCAATGAAACTCCTTCATTTCCGCGGCGAGAGCATCCGACACGAGTTGAGCGCCCAAGGCGGTCTCGCTCGCGCCAGCAAAGCCGAGCCGTCGCAGGCATGCGACGATTCGCTCCGCAGGAACCCCTGGAAACTCGCTCGTCCACGACGGGGCCAAAGAAACATAGACGGGAGCGGAACCGGAAAGAAGCCCCTGCACGACCGAAAGATCGTTCCGAATCTTCTTCGCATGGACAGGACAAACTTCCACGCAGTTTCCGCAGGCGATGCAGCTCTCTGGAATCACGGACGCATGACTGTCTTTCACTTCGATGGCCTTGACCGGGCGGCGCCGGACGCACTTGAAGCAGTCCTGACACTCCGCGTCTGCCGTATAGACTGGATACCCCCGATTCATGCAAGCGCCTTTCCCGTCGCAGCGGAACGACGCTTTCTTAGAATGCATGCGCACGCATTCACGCGTACGAGAAAGCAGCAATGCGCGGACGCAAGAAACCGCAGGCGAGCTTCGCACTCCTGAGCAAAGCCGTCGTACCTTCTGAAAAATGCCGTCTTCCGCATCATGATTTTTCGTATTGCCTGCTTTCCGCTGATTCCGATCGTCCGAATACGCCCTCCGCGTCCAAAAAGATCATCCCGCAGACAAGAACCTGTGTCCGCGCTCTCGGCGCAGAAGACATTTTCCGGAATGAAAAGATACATCATCTTTCCTAATTTTTCAAGAAAGAAACTCTTTTTTTATCGTCTTTATGCGCATTTGTGCGCGCCGTGCGCGCCTTTTGCAAAAAAAAGAATGCGCCTTCGCGCGTGTCCGCGACTTTCTTTTTTCAAAAAAGGCGCTATTGTATGGCGTTCGCGGAACGAATCCGCGAATCAGCAACTTTCGTCCAAAGGAACGACCGACGCATGCTTCGACTGACCGATAACCGACCGCTGATCTTCTTCGACCTCGAAACGACCGGAGCCAATCTCATGGTGGACCGCATCGTGGAAATCTCAGTCGTCAAGATCATGCCGGATGGATCGCGCGAGGTCAAGACGCGTCTTCTGAATCCGGAAATGCATATCCCGGAAGAGGCGACTGCCATTCACCACATCACCGACGAGGATGTCCGCGACATGCCGCCCTTCCGCCGCATCGCCCGCAATCTCGCGATCTACTTCGAAGAATGCGATCTTGCCGGATACAACATCAATAAATTCGACATTCCCATGCTGGCAAAGGAATTCTCCCGTTGCAACGTTCCCTTTTCTCTCAAGGGACGCCGCATCATCGACGTCTACACGATTTTCTGCCGCATGGAGCCGCGCAATCTGACAGCCGCATACAAGTTCTTCTGCGGAAAAAAGCTTGATGGCGCGCATGGAGCAGAAGCCGATGCGCTCGCGACGCTCGAAGTCTTCGAAGCGCAAATCGAGCGCTATTCTTCCATGCCGTCCGAGGAATTTCCGGAACCGATCGGAGCCTTTCCGCAGACTATGGACGAGTTTCACAGCTTCTGCAATCAGACCAATCCCGAATGCATCGACCGCAACGGACGTTTCAAATGGCGCGCCGGCGAAGCGGTATGCTCATTCGGACGTCATAATGGCGTTCCGCTCAAGCAAATCGCCGCCGACTACCCCGACTTCCTTCGCTGGATCCTCAAAGCCGATTTCGACGACGATGTCAAGACGATCGCTTCGAACGCGCTTCAGGGACGCTTCCCGGAACGAAAGGAGACGAACGCATCATGAGCCGCAATCAGGACATGCGATTCCTTTTCGAACTGCTCGACGACGAGAACGACCAGTCCGCAAGCATGGCGATGGCGGAGCTGCTCACTCATGAGCGTGAAACCGAAACCTATCTCCATGAAATGCACTTC
>CAZAAM010000198.1:0-3176 GCA_964483055.1 uncultured Victivallales bacterium | reverse complement strand
CATCGCGCCGGCTAATGCGGAAAGAGCCGGCTTCCGTTTCATGTCAATCGTCGTGACACGGTCGCTGATGGCATCCCATTGCTGCAGGACGCCGTCGCGCGCAACGACGCTGAAAGCGGTCGGCGACAGGATGTGCCATGCGAACGCCCCCTGCTCCATGCAGAATTCTCCGCGCATGCGCAACGGCGCACGCAAGGCTTTCGTGTTGCGCGTCTGAATAAAGCGCCCCTGCACTGTTTTCACAGACGCAAGCCCCTTCAGAATGGCGTCAAGCTCCGCCTCGCGCGCGTCCATTCCGAAAAGGAGCGGAGAAAGGCTTGCGGACAAGCAAAGCAGCCAAACAATCGAGATCAATCGAATATGCATATTTTCAGCAATCCTTCTGCAACAGGCGTTCCGTCCGCCGCAACGCGGAAGCGAATGCCGCGCCACCGCCCGAATTCATATTCCACGCGTGTCTCCGCTTCGATGCTCGAGCCTTCGCGCGCGGAACCTGAAAAGACGGAATCCGCAACCTCGACTAGAAAGCCAGGCGACACCCGTCCGCCATGCTTGAGGCTGTCCAACGCCGCGGCCGTCTGCGCCGCGTATTCCGGAAAAGCCTCCCTCGCAAGCTCGCCGTGCGCATCGAGCAACGGGTTCTCAGGGCGCACGGTCGAACGGGAAATGCCGCCGTCAGGAAGAATTCCTATGATTTGATCGACGAGGGAGAACGGAGCGCCGTGCGGGAGAAGCGCGTGCGCGTCGCAAGGCGTTTCCAATCGATCGGAATCATCCCGAAGACAAGATTTCGTGCGCTCCGTTTCCATCATGCATTCCAGTTCATCTGATCTTCGCGCAGATCGAAAAAGCGAATCGGCTTTCTTCCGCTGTTGAAGATTTTCGCACGGACTGCATCAATGGAAAGCTCCCGCACGGGAATTTGAACGCGGCACTTCGCACGCAGACGCTCGCGCAGGCCGTCAAGGGAATGTCCGGGCGTTTCCTGCGCGACGACGACCTCCAAACGATCGGACAGAGCGTCGCCGCTCGTTGCGGTCACGTAAAAGTCGGCGATTCCAGGCTCCGCCTGCAAAACTGAGTTCAAGGTCTGGGGAAAAAGCGTCGTTCCGCGACACTTGAGCATATGAGCGAGACGTCCAAGAATCGGACCGACGCGTGGAGAAGTCAAGCCGCATGCGCAGGGCTCTTTGCGCAGGAATGTCACGTCCCCTGTCCGAAAGCGCACGAGAGGCATGCCGGAAACCTGCAACGGAGTCTGAATCAGTTCGCCTGGCTCGCCGTCGGGGACGCGGCGTCCGTCCTTGTCGACGATTTCGCTGACAACGAGCTCTTCCGGAACATGGCCGCCGCATCCGGCGGCGCACTCGGTCAGGCTCGCGCAAATTTCTGAAGAGGCGTAAGTTCCGCGGACATCGGCGTTCCAAATCTCCGCAACCTCCCGGCCGAGATGATTCAGCGCGAGATCTTCCGTCCTGATCGGTTCGCCGACGAGCAGAAGAAGACGCACGCCCTCCAAGGAAATTCCATGCTCGCGCGCGGCGAGTCCGAGACGTCGGAGAAAAGAAGGAACGCCGATCACGACGGTCGGCTTCAAGAGAGAAAGCGCATCGAAATGCCCTTCGATGGCATTCAGGCCTCCGCGTATCGCACATGCGCCGATCTTCTTCAATCCTAGATAGTAGGCGATTCCTGCGATAAAGCATCGATCGATCGTGCAGGTTGTCAAGACGCGATCCATCTTCGTAATCCCTGCAAGTTTCAAGGCTCGTTCCTCGTTCCACTCCAAACGCGCCATGTCATAATGCGAGAACAGCAACGGACAAGCAGATCCCGTCGTGCCGGACGTAAACACCATTTCCGCTATTTCCGACTCAGGAACGGCGAAGAACTCCTGAAAATGCTCGGAAAGCTCTTCCTTCGTCGTGAACGGCAACGCTGAAAGGTCGTCTGCGGAAACTTGGTCGATGTCGATTCCTGCGAGCTTCTTCCGATACCACGGCGAACGCGTCCGCGCCCATTCCAGCTGCTTTCGCAACAGACGCGTCTGCATGACCAATGTCTCTTCCCGGGAAAGCCGCATCAGCTTCATGCCGCGAATCAAGTCCGTCATGCTCGCAACTCCTTGTCCATTTGTTCCGTTTCGCGCAATAGAAGCGAACGCGTTTCGTTCTGAAGCCTCCGATGACTCCAACGTGCGGCAGTCCCCCCCGAGATCTTTGGCAGACGCCGTATCAGGATGCGCCCGGAGAAAAAGCGGAAGCGCCGGTCGGGAATCCGTTCGTTTCCGGCAATCGCGACGGGAAAGATCGGACACGCCAAGTCATGGGCGACGCGGAAGAATGCGCTGTGAAACTGTCCCATTCCGGCTGTTCCGGAACGCGTCCCTTCCGGAAATGCAATCACGACGCCTCCCGCCCCTACGCAGTCAGCCGTCCGGTCGCGAATTTCATCATAGGTCATCCGCGTAATGTCGAGATATCCGGCAAGCCGCGCGAAATAGCCGAAGAACGGCAAACGCATGGGCCAGCGATTGACCGCCTGAATACAGTTCCGAGCCATCGGAAGAGCCGCCATCAGAAACGGATCGGAAGCGGAGCGATGATTGCAGATCACGATTCCCTGCTCCATCGGACGAGCGTCGCCGCTCCGATTCTCAAAGCGAACGGGAATCGTTCCCTTCAGGGTTCCCGCAAGCACGAACTCTCCGAAGCGGAAAATCAAGCGCCGGACGGGAATCGCAGGCGACCGGCGCAAAAGCGCGCAAACGGCAAGAATCCCCAAATAGAAGGGAAACGCGCAAACACAGAAAACGAACGAGGAGAGGAGCATCCGGAAGCAAATAAAAAAAGAAAACATGGAACCGCCTGCTTTGTTCCGATTCGTTTATTTTCCGGAAGGCTTCAGATCCTGATGCTTTTCAAAGAAATCATAGACATCCCCGAGCGTGCGGACTTTCTTGATTTCCTCATTATCACGCAACGAGATTCCAAACTTCCTCTGCAATCCGATCATCAGATCCACCATATCCAGACTGTCCAGCCCAAGGTCTTCGAAAAAACGCTTTTCAGGGGAGAGTTCAGCTGGATCGATATCCATGTCGATCATTGCCTTGTTGACAGCGGCTTCGATTTCCTCTCGTTTCATGTCATCCGTCCCATTTGTTTCAGGTTTGT
>CAZAAM010000197.1:0-3182 GCA_964483055.1 uncultured Victivallales bacterium | reverse complement strand
GGACGGAAAGGCGGTGGGAGATGATGAACACCGTACGATTTCGCGCGATCATGCGGAGATTCTTGCGGACGAGAGTTTCGCTTTCCGGGTCGAGAGCGCTTGTGGCTTCATCGAAGATGAGGAAGCGCGGATTCGGAAGCAGGGCGCGCGCGATGGCGAGACGCTGCTTCTGACCGCCGGAAAGGTTGGAGGCGTTCTCTTCAAGCATGGAGTCGTAGCCGCGATTCATCTTTTGCACGAATTCGTCGGCTCCAGCCAGACGTGCGGCGTAGATGATTTCCTCCATGGTGGCGTCCTTCTTCGTCAGTGCGAGGTTTTCGCGAACGGTTCCTTGGAAGAAGTAGTTGTCCTGCAAGACGATTCCAATGGAGGATCGCAGGGAGGACCGGTCGATTTCCCGGATGTCGATGCCGTCGTACTTGATGATGCCGGTCTGGAGCGGATAGAGACCTTGAATGAGTTTCGTAAGAGTCGTTTTTCCGGAACCGGATCGTCCGACGAGACCGATGGTCATCCCCGGAGGAATCTGAAGAGAAAAATTCTTGATGACCAGCGGGGTGTCCGGAGAATAGCGGAAGCTGACGTCCTCGATGGAAAGCTCGCCGTGCAGCTGATGGTGCAGAGAGCCGCCGACCTGCTCCGGCGGCGCGTTCATGACGACGCCGAGCATGCGGACGGAAAGAAGAGTCTGCTGATACTCGTGAACGAGTCCGACGATATGAACCAGAGGTCCAGTGACGCGTCCGGAAAGCATTTGGAACGCGATCAGGGCGCCGACGGTGATCGTATGCTCGAAGACGAGATATGCGCCGATCCAAATGATCGCGATGAACATGAGCTGTTCCAGCAGACCGGAAAGCGTCTTCGCCGTAATGCTGATGTTCGCGACGCGGAAGAAGCGGGTGATGGCGAACGCGGCCGTGTCATTCCATTTTCTTTGCTGGGTGGGCTCCATGGCGAGCGATTTCACCGTGCGGATGCCGTTGATCGTTTCTACGAGCATGCTCTGGCGTTTTGCTTCAGCCTTGTACAGCTCCTCCAGTCTGCGTTGGAAGGGCTTGATGAGCGCGCCGATGACGCAGGCCATCAGGAAGGTGAAGATCAAGACGACGCAAGTAAGGGTCGAGCTGTAGATGTAGAGGAAGGGAAGGAAGACGAGCAGCGAAAGCAGCTCCAGCATGGAGAAGAAGAGGCTTCCGGACAGGAAGGAGCGGATTCGCTCCGTCTGCTGCATATGCTTGATCAGAACGCCGCATGCGATTCGTTCGTAAAAATCGACCGGAAGGCTGAGAAGCCGAGAGAACGTCTTGACCGCCAAACGGATGTCGATGCGATTCGTCGCGAAGATGAGGAAGTACTTCTCCAAATAGGAAAGCACGGCGTTGAAGATGATGACGACCGTGACGCCGACGCCAAGCACTTGGAGCGTGTTTTCGCTGTTGTGCAGCAAGACCTTGTCGACGACATGCTGGAAGAAGAGCGGGACGGCAAGTCCGAGCATGCTGATGGCGAGGACGGCGACGGCGACCTGTCCCATAAGAGCCTTCTGGCGGTAGAACTCCGGGATGAACCAGCGGAAACCAAAGGTCTGATTCTCGTCCAGAAGAGAATAGTTCTTCTTGATGAGCAGGATGGCGCTGGTGAAGGATTCCATCCAGTCCTCTTCCGTCAGAAACGTAAGCGAGGGACGGCGTCCGTCCTTGGCGTAAGGATCCCACACTGCGACCTGCTGAATCATGACGGCCTTTTCGCGCGCAGCCTCCTGCGCGCGCGCCTTTTCCGCGGCGGCGAGAGACGCCTTCTC
The DNA here is from genome assembly GCA_964483055.1 of uncultured Victivallales bacterium. Taxonomy (GTDB): domain Bacteria; phylum Verrucomicrobiota; class Lentisphaeria; order Victivallales; family UBA1829; genus UBA1732. The sequence continues at coordinate 1,378 of CAZAAM010000197.1, read as the reverse complement.
CTGCACGAGAGCCTCTTCCTCCGCTTCGGCTTCGGCGCGTTCGGCGATCTGCGCCGGAGTGAGTCCCTCCATTGATTCCGCCGTCTTCTTCTTGGGCGCGCCGATTTTCGGCGGCTCCTCCTGGGGTGGAAGCATGGGCGCGGATCCGGCTTTCATCTTTTCAAGGATGTCCGACGGAACTTCGCGGACGCCGCAGAGGACGACGTAGCGCCCGTCCTTTTTGCGAACCATGGCGGGGAAAGCGCGTCCGAGGCGGCGGAGCTTGTTCCACGGCACCTTGACTGCCTTCATGGAATAGTTCAGGTCATCCGCCATTTTCTTGAGGATGCGGACGTTTGGTTCGTCTTCGGAGATGGCGTATTCATGCATCAGACGACCGGCGTCGACGTCGTCGCCATAGTTCTTAATGATGGCGGAGAGGCAGTAGAGAGAGGTGTGGCGTCCATCCACGGAGCAGCCGCGGAGCTCCACTTTGATGAAGACGGCGACGCCCTTCCATGCCTTGTCAAGCTGTTCCCGCTTGAGGAAAAGCATCTTTCCGCGCGCCGAGGAAAGCGGGTCATAGACGGCGAAGCGTTCGTCTTGCACGCCGTTGCGGATTTGCTTGCGGAGACCGAGAAAGAGAACCCAGTTTCCATTTTCGAGCTGAAGCAGAACCGGCGCGCCAAAATAGGAGGCGAGCTCGTCGATGGAGGCGTCATGCCGGAGATCCGGAGCGAGACGCATCTTCTCCGCCAGACGAAGGCAGACGTCCATCGGGTCATCAAGATCTGCGACGGATTCAAGAAATGCGTCGAGGCTTCCAGCCTGCGGAACCATTTTGATGATTTCGCGGAAGCAAAGAATCAACGTATTGCGATTTGTTTTCTGGTCGCTCATTGCAAAGCCTTAAATGAAGTTGGGAGATTGATCCGTCGGAGGCGGCGCAACAGGCGGAACCGGAGTCTTCGACATGAGAGGCGTGCGCTTCTTCGGGGGTTTGAGAAGTCCGTTTTGCACAAGCTGCACCAGCAGATTGTCCATGGCTGCGAAAGCTTCCAGAAAGCCGTTCGGATGAAAGACAAGATTGTATGCGACCTTGCGGTCTTCCTTGCGGATTTCATCGTTCTTTCCAGGCTGATCCTGATAGAGAAGGAGACGGAAGACGCCTCCCTGAAAGGAAATGGAAACCATGCCGTCGGCGTAAATTTGTTCTACATCGGATTGATCTGCCATGCTGAAACTGCGTCCTTGTCTGTAAACCGGAAGATTGATGAAGAAAAAAAGAAACAGCCGCCTTCCCGACTTTTGAAAGGCGCATTTCACAAATATAACATGAGACGCTCGATTTGTCAAGCACGCATTCCACGCGCGCGCATTCTTCAGTAAAAAAACAAGT
>CAZAAM010000196.1:0-3197 GCA_964483055.1 uncultured Victivallales bacterium | reverse complement strand
GCTCGTCGCGATTCTGCCGTCGGTCATGGTCTCGTAGTTGCGCGCAAGGTACGCGCGTATTTCTTTCCTGTTTTTTCATGGAAAAAAGCTTGAAGAATCTGAATCGCTCGAAAAAACACGGGAGAAGACTCGGCGGCGACGCTTCAATATGATGTGGAAATTCTTTCGTGTTACGAATGATGCCGGAATGCAAGAATGGGGTTGCAAAATATTTTTTATATTTTCAAAAAAAAGTCTTGAATCGCGCTTCGCGCTGTGATAGATTACTTGACAAATGCATGGCGCGCAATCGCTGTCGTCCTTTGAAAGGCGAATGGACGGACGATGGAATGATCTTGCGCATTTCGCAATACGAAAAGACATGCAATCTTTCAACGAACAAGGATGATGCGCTGATGAAGAATTTCCTTTGCCTTCCGGTCCTGCTTGGTTTTTGTCTGACTGCGACCGCCGTCGAACTCGCGATGAACGATCCCGCGCCGGCTCGCTTGACGGAGCCAGCCGTCTTGAACGCTCCGAAGGGCGAAAAGGGCTGGCATTGGCATGGGCTTGTGCAGAAGAACGATTCCGCATGGGACTTGCGCGCCGTTCATGCTTTGCGTTTTGAAGCGCGCAGTCGCGACGGCAAGGCGGTCGACGGAATCGCGACGCTGCGTTTGGCCGAAGGGCAGGGGCGGCGAGACCGATTGGAAAGCTCCTCCGCTTCGTTCCGCATTCCGGCATCGAAGGAATGGACGACCATCGAACTTCCGATCTCGTCGTTCGACTATGCGCGCGGGGAAGCGTATTTCCTGAAGTTTATCGCACAGGTCGCATTGGAAGCGAAATCCGGCGATGCGGAAATCCGGAACGTCCGATTCGTCGATGCGCCGCTCGTGAAGATCGAAGCGCCGATTCGTTCGAAAGCCGCGGAAGACGGCGTCGCGGAATACGATTTTTCTCTCCGCAATGCGACGGAGGCGCCGCAGACGCTTCGTCTGACCGTCGCCAAGCGCGGATGGGAGGGGATGACAGCAACCGTTTCTCCTGAATTCATGGAGCTTGCGCCTGGCGAATCCGCGAAGGCGCGGCTCGTCGTGAAAGTTCCTTCGAAGATCCCTCCCGGAGCGCATGAGAGCGCATGGGTGGAGATTGCGTCTGCGAATCCCGGATTTCAGCCGGAGCGCGTGGAATTCATCACGGTGCGGCGCGTTCCATCGCCCTTTCTGCTCCGCGATGCTGCCGGATGGCGTGAAATTGCTGAAAACGTGAAGAAATACGATTGGGCGAAGGCGGCGTTCCAAAAGATGAAGACGGCTGCCGACAGCTGGAAGCCTCAGAAAAAATCCGGCGTGATGTCAGGTCGGGGCACGATGGGCGTCCTGCGGCCGGGATATGAAAAGGGCATGCTCGAGTGCATCGTGATGTGGAAGCTGACCGACGACGAGGCGTATCTCGACAAATTGCGCGACTTTGCGCTTATGTTCAGCAATCCGGTCGACGGCTATCCGGTTCTCCTGCATGCCGCGAGCCAGGACATTCCTCAGGAGGGCGCCGCGTTCGAACTGCTGGCGGAGGCCTACGATGCGATCCGGGATCGTTTGACGCCGGAAGAGCGCGCGCAGATTGAGAACACTTTGCGTCTGTACGTTGACACGATCATCGATCGACTGGGCGACGGGGCGATCACGAACTGGACGATCTTCAATCAGGTTCCGGCGGCGGCATGCGCGCTGATGCTGCATGACATGGTTCGATTCAATACGCTGCTTTACGCGCCGACGGGACTGATCGATCAGTTCGTCTGCGGGACGATGAGCGACGGGTGGTGGTTTGAAATGTCGGTAACGTACAACATTCATTGCACGTCCTGCTTCACCAAGCTCGGACTTTATGCGAAGCCCTTCGGAATCGATCTTCTGAACATGAGGTTTCCCATTGCTCTTTCCGATTTGTCCGGACGACGCCCCTTCGAATTGTCCAACTATCAGGGCATGGCCTTTGTCAAATACGGTCCGATTTTGCGGAACAGCATTGATTTCAAGGCGATGTGGGACGGAGTCCTTGAGTATCCGGATTATCGTGGAATCATGGTCGGCATGGGAGACGGACATGAAATGTCGGTCGGCGGCGCTGAATTCGAGCTGGCGTACTTCGCCTTTCGCGATCCGCGCTACGCTTCGATCCTGAAGCGCAACAAGGAGCGCGATCTCGTCTACGCCGTTGCGGACCTGCCGGAAGAGACGCCTGTCCTGCACAGGGCGTCCGTGCACAGCGACAATGCCGGAATCGCGCTCCTGCGATCGCAGGGCGGTTCGGACAGAGAGCAGATTCAGCTCGGCTTCAAGTATGGCACGCACGGCGGCTACCACGGACATTTCGATCGACTCAGTCTCTTGAGCCTCATGCGATACGGTCGCGGATTCTGGAATCCGGAGTCCGTTTGGTACGGCTATCCGAGCTACATGTACAAGTTTTGGGTGCAGCCCTCGCTTTCGCATAACATGGTCGTCGTCGACGGCAAGATGCAGGAACCGACGGAGTGCCGTCGGCTGCTCTTCCATTCCGGACGCCATCTCCAGGCGATCGCGGCGGACGGGGCCGCTCGCTGGAGCAATCCTCCTTATCTTGGCGGATATGACAAGGTTGAAGCAGTGAAGAAAGGCGAAGAGCGGTGGCTGCCGATTCCGGAGAACCGACCGGCGATTGCGGAAGTCACCGACTATACGGAGCCGGTTTATGCCCGCCGCCTGCAGCTCGTGACGGATGATTACGTCGTCGTAGCGGACTTCCTGAAGGCCGAAAAGGAGCACGTCTTTGACAACTTGCTGCATCTGCGGGGAGCAAAGACGCTGGAAGGACTTGAAAAAACCGGACATCGGGAGCAGTTTGACGCTTCGCCGCTTTCCTCCGGACAGTTTGTTGTCAACGTCGACGAATACGCCTTGACGGCGCCGGCGAAACTGACGAGCCTGCACCGTTTCAATGAAAAGAACGCGAACGGTCAGAACAGGCGCGGTCCGCTGGAAATTACCGACATCTACTATCATGAGCCGGGCGAACTGATTCTGGACGTCTGGCATGTCTGGCCGGAAAAGGCGCAGCTCCTTGTCGGCGACTACCCGGAGAACCAGCAGGTGACGAAGCGGCTTCGTTGGCGCGTCCTTGGAGACGGCAAGCCCCTGGCGTCAGGAATGTTCCAGTCCTGGATCCTCGGA
>CAZAAM010000195.1:0-3228 GCA_964483055.1 uncultured Victivallales bacterium | reverse complement strand
TCACGCAGTAAGCTATCTGCGGCTTCTGCGCTTCGTCAAGCCTTACTGGGGACGTCTTGCAATCGGCATTCTCGCCGGCTTCATTGTCGGCGGCTCGCTTTTCGGAAGTCTGATGCTCCTCCCGAACATGATCATGATCGTTGATCAGGATTCCGGACAGCGCGAAAAGATCTTTAAGAAATCCGAGCTCCTCGTAAAAACGCTGGAGCAGGATCCCGCGCTGACCATGGAGGAAAAGACGCGTCTTGTTTCGGAGATTCTCCTTCCGCACGACGACGATCCGAAGCTGACTCAGACCCTTGAACAGCTCCAGAGCTACAAGGAGAAGCTGCATCTCCCCATCGAGGTTGGAAAGCGTTCCGTTGCGACGACGTGGCCGGTCGAATGCGAACTGCCGATCGTTGACGAGGCGGGGCGCATGACGTGGCAGTTCTTCATGATCTATGCGATCCTCTTCGTTCTCGCCTGGGCTCTGAAGAACGCTGCGACCTATCTTAACCATTATTGCACGCGTTGGGTCGGCGCCCGCGTCATCGCGGACATGCGCGATCTGATCTACCAACGTCTTCTTGCTCAATCAATGCGCTACTACGGGAAGCAGGACGTCGGACACTTGATCAGTCGCTGCACGAACGACACGGCCGCGATCGAAAGCTCCGTCTCGAACACGATCGCCGACGCGACGCGATGTCCGATCGAGATACTGGCTTGCGCATCCGTCATCGTCATCGTCAGCATTCGGCAGAACATGCTTGGCATGCTTCTGGTGATCGGAGTGGGAATGCCCCTGTGCATCCTCCCTGTATTCTATATCGCCAAGCGCATCCGAAAAATCTATAAGAAGGCGTTCGCGAACATCGCGGAAATCACCTCGCGGATGCACGAAACCTTCTCCGGCATGCTCCTCATCAAGGCGAACAATACGGAAAAGAAGGAAATCGAACGCTTCGGCCAGGTGAACCGCAAGTATTTCCGTTCCGTGGTCCGCGCATTGCGCCTGCAACTGCTGATGTCGCCGCTGATGGAGTTCGTCGCCGTGACTTCAACCTTGGTCTTCCTGGTTTTCGCCTACAGCCGCGGCATCACGATCTCGCAAATGGTGATGCTGCTCGCGCCGGCGATTCTGGCCTATCGCCCCATCAAGGATCTGACGAATGTGATCAACCATCTGCAGCGAAGCATGGCCGCCGCTGACCGCTATTTCGATATCATCGATACGGACACCTCGCTCGTCGAGAAGAAAAATCCCGTGGAATTCAAGGAATTCAAAAATGGAATCGAATTCCGGGACGTCTCCTTCGAATACGAACCGGGGCAGACCGTGCTGGAGCATATCTCCTTCACGATGCCGCGCGGCTCCATGGTCGCCGTGGTCGGCGAGACCGGAAGCGGAAAATCCACCATCGCCTCCCTGCTGGCGCGACTGTACGACGTGACATCAGGCTGCGTCCTGATCGACGGCGTTCCCGTACAAGATTATTCCATCAAGTCGCTCCGCTCGCACATCGGCTTCGTAACCCAGGAGCCGATTCTCTTCAACGACACGATCGCGAACAACATAGCCTATGGCAACGCGAACGCGACGCAGGAACAGATCGAACAGGCGGCGAAGCAGGCGAACGCGCACGACTTCATCGTCGATGGCGTGCATCCGCTCGGCTACGAAGAGGAAGTCGGCGAAAAAGGCTTCAAGCTGAGCGGCGGGGAAAAGCAGCGCGTGGCCATTGCCCGGACGATTCTGAAAAATCCGCCGATTCTGATCCTCGACGAAGCGACGAGCGCGCTCGATACGGTGACGGAAAAGCTGATTCAGGATGCGCTTACGAAAATGATGAAGAATCGAACCGTCTTCGCCATCGCGCACCGCTTGAGCACGATTCGCAATGCCGACCAGATTCTTGTCATCTCGAAGGGGCGCATCGTCGAATGCGGCACGCACGAGGAGCTTATGGCTCTTGGCGGACGCTACAAGCGTTTGCACGACGTGCAGTTCTCGATGGATCAAACCTGAAAAGCCGCCAATGGCGTGAACGGCAAAATGCGACGCTGGAATAATGCAAGTAAAGGAACAGCCTGACATAACAAGGCAAGGAGAAGTACTATGGAAGGATTTCACGTTTTTCTCAGCGACGCGCTGAATTGGCTTTGGGGACTCCTCGGAGGATTCAAGAGCCTTTTGGTCAAAGTTCAGGACACACTGGCGAACAACCCGTCCGGCGCGCTGGTCGCGGCGCTGGTGCTGATCGTCCTGACCGGACTTGTCGGCGGCATGCTCGCGGATCGCTGGAAACAGCCGGTCATCCTTGGCTACATCCTGGCCGGCGTGTTCATCGGCATCGTGTACAAGGCCGGACTCGGCGACGTAGCGATGCAGTCGCTCGATTCCTTGGCGAACATCGGCGTCGCCCTGCTTCTCTTTGCAATGGGACTTGAATTTCCGAAGAAAGAAATCAAGCCGATCTTCAAAATCGCGGTTTGGGGCGCTCTTTGTCAAGTGCTTTTCACATGGGCCGCGGCGACGGGGCTCGCCTACATGATCGCAAAGCTGGTCAACGCGGATCTCTTTCCTTCCCTTGCATCGATGCTTCTTTTCGGCGCATGCTTCGTCTCGACCTCTACGGCCGTCGTTCTGAAGACCTTGTCGAGCCGCGGCTATCAGTCTACGCTTTCCGGCAAGGTCATGACAGGCGTTTCGATCGTTCAGGATCTGACGGTTATTCCGTTCGCGATCGTCGCATGCATGTTCCAGACGCTGGGGAAAGGCGGCTTGAAATCCTTTGAACCTCTTTTGTACGGGGCTGTCTTCATGGTTCTTGTCATGACGCTCGGTCCGAAAATTCTTCCGCGCATTCTCCAGTTCGTGGCGAAGCGAACCGATTCGAAGGAACTGTTCCTTCTCGCCGTAACGGGTCTTGCCTTGGCCGTCGGCGCAATTTCCGAATACATGGAGCTTTCCTTCTCTTTCGGCACGTTCCTTGCCGGCATCGTGCTGAGCGACTCCGAATACGGCAAGAAGGCGCTTTCCGAACTGATTCCGATTCGCGACTTCTTTGCAATGCTCTTCTTCGTCTCCATTGGCATGATGCTTGATGCCTCCTACCTCGTCCAGCATCCGATTCTCGTGCTTGTCCTGATGGTTCTGACCGTCTTGACGCGAACGGTGTTCCTTTCCGCAGTCACATGGTGTTCGGGCTACCGCAATGTGATTCCGGTGGCAATGTTCTTCGG
>CAZAAM010000194.1:0-3250 GCA_964483055.1 uncultured Victivallales bacterium | reverse complement strand
CTCTTTTGGAGGACGGGACTTGTCCTTTCCAGCGACATCCTGTTTCTCGCCTTTCTGAAGACGCTTTTGGTCGCGAGCGCGATTCTTTGGACTGCGCGAAAACTCTATTTGACCGCAGGACGGCGGGACTGGGGGGAGTACGCGTTTCTGCTCTTCCTGTTTCCAACGGCGAGCTGCGCGATCCGCGCTTTTAGCGTCGCATCTCTTTCCATTCCCGTCGCGCTGTTCGGTATTCTGCGTCTGTTCAAGTTCCTTCAGACGAATAAAATCGTCTGGTTCATCGCTTCGTTCGCTCTGCTGTTCCTGACTGCCGCCCTTTCATTTTGCGGAATCGCACTGCCAATCGCCGCTCTGCTTGTTCTCGCATTGCGTTTGAAAACGTTCCGCAGCTTTTCTCGTCGTATCGCCGTTCTTGTCGTGCTTCCGGCTGTCGCCGCGGTCGCAGCGGCGTTCGCGGCCGAGCGCTTCTTCGGACATCCTGCTTTTTATGAGTCGGAACGCATGGCGGATGCGGCGCTTCGCCTGTTTTCTCTATCTTCGTTCGATTCATTCTTTCCTTCTTGGCTTGAGATGCGCGAAGACAGCTATCCGAACGGCTACGGCTGGGGCGCGTTCCTTTCTCTGGTGATGCTGGCAATCGGATTTCTGCTTGCCTTCATCGGTTCGATCCACGCGTTTCGACGCTGGCCGAGCGCGAGCAAGGAACCTTGGGCGGCGCTGTATCTGTTTTCTCTGATTTCCTGCATGCTGACGATCGTGTTTTCCACGTTCCTATGCGACGTTCCGAAGATCAGCACGGTGTCGGCGGCGCTTCCATGCCTCATTTTTTTGGAATCAGGCGGCGTCGCCTGGTTCCAAAGACGTGGCGCTTATTTCCGCATTGGGTTCGCCGCCTTCTTTCTGACGGTCCTGATCGCCAAGTTCGCACTGTGCGGACATTTTGCGAATCTGCGCGCGATCAACGCGGATTTGAAGCCGGATCTTGCCGAGCAGCATCGGATCGCGCAGGCGATCAATTCGATTTTGGAACGGAGCGGCGCCGGGCGTTGGACGATCGAAGACGCGCCGGAGAACGCGACGGACATGCAGGCGCAACTCGACGCTCTCGTGAAATTGGATGCCTTCCGTACGCCGCGTTGGAACGTGACCGCCCCCGGACGAACGGAGATTCTCCGCATCCGCGCGGCGGAGCCGGAACAAACTGCGAAGCTCTCGGTCGAAGTCGCGCCGTCGCCTTCGCGTCATTGAAAAAAACGCATTCCGGAAGTATATTATAAATTCTTCGACAAGTTTTTTTCTGGCGCGCCGTCGGGAATGCGCCGTCGAGAAACCGAGGCGGAGCATGCGGCATCGAGCGAGACGATTGAAACCGCGGCGCGCAGGAGTTGAACGCTCGGAAAGGCATCATGCAGGATATCATCATCAAAGGCGCGGAAGAGCACAATCTGAAGGGAATCGACGCGACGATTCCGCGCGACAAGCTGACTGTGATCACGGGACTTTCCGGATCGGGAAAGAGCTCTTTGGCGTTCGATACGCTGTATGCGGAGGGACAGCGCCGCTATGTGGAAAGCCTCTCCGCCTATGCGCGCCAATTCCTCGACCGCATGCAGAAGCCGAAGGTGCGTCATATCGAAGGCCTGTCGCCTGCGATCGCCATCGAGCAGCGCAGCGCCGGAAGCAACCCGCGTTCCACGGTCGCGACTGTCACGGAACTGTACGACTACCTTCGCATCCTGTATGCGAACGTCGGCACGCCGCATTGTCCGAAATGCGGCAAGCTCCTGCGCGCGCAATCGCCGCAAAGCATTACGAACCGCCTTATGGCGCTTCCCGCCGGACCCGCGATGATGCTCCTTGCGCCCGTGATACGCGGCAAAAAGGGGGAGCACCGCGACGTAATCGCCAATTTGCGGAAGGACGGCTTCGTCCGCGCTCGCATCGATGGAAAGATCATCGAACTGGATACGCTGGAAAAGCCGTTGGCGAAGACGATTCGGCATAACATCGAAGCAGTGGTGGATCGCCTGATCTGCGGCCGTCTGGAAGCATCGCGCGTAAGCGATTCCGTAGAGACCGCCTTGCGGACGGGCGACGGAACCATGCTGTTGCTTCTGGAAGACGTTCAGCATCCGGGCGAATCCGGAGAGCGTCAGTGGACCGAAGAGCTGATCAGCGAACATTTCGCATGCCCTGACTGCAATCTGAGCTTCACGAAGCCGGAGCCGCGCAATTTCTCCTTCAACAGCCCTTTCGGGGCGTGTCCCGTCTGCAACGGACTCGGAACGCTGCAGATCATGGATCCGGAGAAGGTCGTGGAGGACGAGACGAAATCCCTGCGCGGCGGCGCGATTCCTGCCTGGCGACGCGGTCCGCGGCGTCTCATCATCTACTACAACCACATGCTCCGCTGCATCGCGGAGCACTACGGAATTCCGAAAATGATGGAAACGCCGTGGCGGAATCTCCCTGAAAAATTGCGCGACGTTCTATTGAACGGGAGCGGGGAGGAGGAGATCGACTTCAGCTTCTACATGCGCGGCAAGCGCTATCGGATGGTGAAGCGATTCGAAGGGATTCTCGCCAATCTCCAGCGACGTCGGCAGGAGTCCGAATACGACTCCGTGCGGGACCGGCTGACGGAACTGACAATGCGGAAGATTTGTCCGTCCTGCCATGGCGCTCGTCTGAAGCCGGAGAGTCTCGCCGTGGAAATCGAGGGCGTTTCCATTCATGACTTCAACAAGATGAGCGTGACGGACGCGCTCGCATTCGCCGGAAGCCTGAAGCTCGAAGGCGAAAAGCTCGCAATCGCGTCGGAACTTCTGAAGGAAATAAAAAGTCGTTTGACGTTCTTGCGCGACGTCGGGCTCGGCTATCTGACCCTCGATCGCGAGTCCGGCACTCTTTCCGGAGGCGAAGCTCAACGGATTCGCCTTGCCACTCAGCTCGGATGCGGCCTTGTCGGCGTTCTGTATATTCTTGACGAGCCAAGCATCGGATTGCATATGCGCGACAATTCCAAGCTCCTTGCCGCGCTCAAGGAATTGCGAGACATCGGCAACACGGTAGTCGTCGTCGAACATGACGCAGAGACGATGCGGAACGCGGATCATATCATCGATTTGGGTCCGGCCGCCGGCGTGCTTGGCGGCGAAATCGTCGCAGCGGGACCGCCGAACACGCTGGCGGTCGAACGCTTTCCGCGGTCTCTCACAGCGCGCGTCCTTGCCGGCGCGCTTTCGATCCC
>CAZAAM010000193.1:0-3253 GCA_964483055.1 uncultured Victivallales bacterium | reverse complement strand
TAAGGCGAACCGGCCGCCAACGCCGCCTGAACTCAAGACGCAGCTCGCGCCGATCCGTGAAATGATCCGCGCGTTCGGCTGGCCGGTCTTCGAACACGAAGCATGGGAGGCGGACGATCTGATTTCCGCTCTCACGCGCGCCTTTCCGGAACGGGAATTCAAAATCGTTTCCGCAGACAAGGATCTGGCGCAACTCGTGAACGAACGCGTGAAAATGCTTGTCCCTTCGCACGACGGCAAGGGCTTTGAACTCCGCGACATCGACGGCGTCCGCTCGAAGTTTTCCGTCGAGCCCTCCCAGATCGTCGACTACCTCGCTCTGATCGGCGACGCGGCCGACAACATCCCGGGCATCGACGGCGTCGGTCCCAAGACCGCCGCCGCTCTGATCAGCCAGTTCGGCTCCATCGACGCCATGCTCGCGAATCCGGACTCCATCGCACGGGAATCGCTCCGAACGAAGATCGTTGAAGGAGGCGATCGCCTCCGCAAGAACAGGGAGCTGATCCGCCTCTTCGATGAACCGCCGAAGGATGCGAATTGGAACGACTCCATGCTCCGGCGCGCCGAACCGGACTTCGATCGCGTTCGCGCGATCGCAACGCGTCTGGAGCTGACCAGCATTCTGCGGGATTTGGATCGTTTGGAAGAGCCGGAACGCCGGTTCGACCGGATGCCGAAACGTGAAACGCCGCCAAAAAGAAGCAGGAAGGGAGACGAACCGGAACCAGGCTTCGAACAGATGGAGCTCTTCTGAACGAAATCCGTGCGCCCGGGACCGCTTCGGGAAAAAAGGTTCGGAATCGAATGAACAAGGTGTGAGGAGAAACGATCTATGAGCATTGCAAGCAATCTGGCCGCCGTCCGCGAACGCATTGCGGCGGCCGAGTCCAAAGCGGGGCGCCCCGCAGGAACCGTGCGCCTGCTTGCTGTTTCCAAGACTTTCCCGGCTGAAGACGTCCGCGCCGCCTTTGAGGCCGGGCAGACCATGTTCGGCGAGAATCGCGTGCAGGAGCTGACAGCGAAAGTTCCTGTCCTCCCCCCGGAAATCGAATGGCATCTTATCGGACAGCTCCAGTCCAACAAGGTTGCGAAAGCGATCGAATTCGCGGATTGGATTCATTCCGTCGACTCCGAACGCCTCATTCGCCGAATCGCCTCCGTCGCGGCGGATTCGCGCCGCGCGCCCTGCATTCTCCTGGAGGTCAATTCCGGCGAAGATGCAAAGAGCGGATTCCGCGACATGGACGAGCTGAAGCGCTCTCTGGAATTCGCGCTGGGCGAATCATCTCTGCAGATCCGCGGCCTGATGACCATGGCTGCGTTCGGCGCGCCGGAGGTCGAGCTTCGCCGCACGTTCGCTCATCTCCGCGACCTGCGGGATTCCTTGCAGAAGGAATTCGGCGTCGCCATGCCGGAGCTTTCCATGGGAATGAGCGCCGATTTCGAGTCGGCGATTCTGGAAGGCTCTACGATCGTTCGAATCGGAACAGCGATTTTCGGAGGACGCTGACCATGAACATTCTTCTGATTGGAGCCGGCGCCGTCGGCGTCTTCTATGCATCCAAGCTCGTCGCCGCAGGAAAAGCGAACCTGACCGTGCTCGCTCGTTCCGACGCGCCGACGCTCGCAAAGAACGGCGGAGAATACCGCATCGTCGAGCCGGAAGGCGAATATGCGATACGCCCCCGTGTTCTGACAAGTCTCGACGAGCTGGATGCGCCTCCCGACGTGCTCCTCGTCGCGTTGAAAGTCAATCCTTCTCTGAATCAAGCCGAGCTCTGCCGTCCCGCCGTCGGACCGAATACGCTGATCGTCGTCATCGAAAACGGCATCGGCAACGAAGAGGTCTTCCGGCGCGCCTTTCCCGACAATGAAATCATGGGCTGCGTGGCCTATGTCGGCGCCGGGCGCATCGCGCCTGCCGTCGTCCGCCGCTATGATTCCGGTCGTCTGATCGGCGGCGCATATCCGCCTGGACGTCCTCTTTCCGCGCGGGCGCGTCGCCTTGCGGAAAACTTCCGCGCCTCCGGCGTGCCCTTCGAAGAAACGCCGGACATCGTCGAACGCCGCTGGATCAAGCTTCTTTGGAATGCTCCATACAATACGATCTGCGTCCTCGGCCGCTCCGCCGACACGGTCGACGTCATGGCCTGCCCGGAAACGGAGCAGCTTTCCGCCGACGTCATGCGGGAAGTCATCCGCATTGCGGCGTCCGAGGGCGTGACCCTCGATCCGACCCTGATTCAAAAGAATCTTGACTTCACCCGTTCTTTCGCCGCATACAAGCCAAGCACGCTGCAGGACTTCGAAGCCGGGCGGCCGATGGAAGTCGAAGCAATTCTCGGCGCCCCGCTGCGCGTCGCCGCCCGCAATGGAGTCGAAGCGCCTCGCATGACGACGCTCTACTCGCTCATGAAGCTGATCATGCGCAAGAAGCGCGACTGAACCGCATCGCCGTCCGCGAGCGCAAGCGCAGGCATAAGCCACCCTTTTCTCTTCGAACGGAGCCGCAACGTCTCTTGAGCGCGTTTGTTCTCGGCGATCCGAATTTTGCTCTCCGCGCAGAGACTCTCCGTTCCATGCGATGAAACCGCATCGTCTTCCGCAAGATCGTCCATCGGGGAAGCCGTCTCTTCTCGTGCAACGATTTTTGCGCCCCCATGGCGCCATCCCATGAATGAACGTCGCCTCATCAAGTCTCATGCGCGCCGCCGCGCCGGTCGCCCGACCTCGCATGGAACGGAAAATCCGACGATCCGCCCTCCCCTGCTCTCAATCGGGAAGAAACGAGTGCGGTTGTCGAACCGCGAACGAAACAAAAGCGAAATCGGCTCCGCGCCTTTTTGCTTTTTTAATTAGGATTTCTCTGCGACGCGCTTTTTGACTTGCGATGCCGCGTGCCGTTTCTCCGTCCCCGATGTAATTTTTAATTAGGATTTCTCTGCGACGCGCTTTTTGAGCGCGGATTTTCTCCCTGCCCTTCCTCCGCCGTTTTTCTTTCCAATGCCGCGCGGCCCCCCATGCGATGATTGCTGACAAAAATTTCGGAGCGAGCCGAATTTTCTCGAAAAACGCGCCTTTTTCTCGGAAAAAACAAAAAAAACGAAAAAAATCAAAAAAAAATCCAAAAAAACGCGGAAAAATCACGGAAAAAAATTGTTTCGCCACATATATAGGTGCGCGGTGCGACGGAACGGAAACGAAGGCGAAGCTCTCGAAAACGCCGGTTGTTCGCGAAAAAGAGAAAAAA
>CAZAAM010000192.1:0-3263 GCA_964483055.1 uncultured Victivallales bacterium | reverse complement strand
ATGGCGTTTTTTTTCTCTCGATGATAATTGTATCCGCATCCGTCGCGCAATGCGACGCAGTTCGCTTTCAAAAGAAGATCGAAGTAGAACAAGTGGTCTTCATGCATGGAAAAGGCTTCATTGAATCGAATGCCCGCGGACAGCAGGAACTGACGGGAGATCAATTTTCCATGCGGCGTTCCGTAAGTCAAAAGGTCCGTTTTTTCAATTGCTTTCGCTGCATCGTCTTCCGTAAGATCTATTTCAAGATCGGGAAATCGTCTCGTCCGTTGTTCGCGTCCGTCGAGGAGCATTTTATATCCGGCGATCGCCAATTGACATTTTCGCTCAATGCCCGTCGCGCCGAAGTCGGCGAGATAAGAGGGAGAGACCGTATCGTCCGCATCGATGAAGGCGATCCATTTTCCTTCGGACTTTTCGATGCCGAGATTCCGCGCGCTGGAAACGCCGCCATTTTCTTTCGAAAAAACCCGGATTCTCCCGTCCTGCTTTGCATACGAGTTGCAGACGTCCAGGGATGAATCGGTCGAACCGTCGTTGATTAGAAGGAGTTCAAAGTCCGCGACGGATTGATTCAGGACCGACTCGATGCATTTGGAAAGGCGTTTTTCCGCATTGAAAACAGGAACTATGATTGAAAACAGCGGCATGAAGAAAACCTTGTCTTGAAAATCGTTTTGAGCCTGATCAATGCATGCTGTCAGCACGATCCGAATTCAATGCGGAATTCAGGAAGTCGCAGGATTGCTTGCGGATATGTTCAAGCCTGTTCCTGACCTCTTTCCAGTCGATCGGCGCATCCATTTGCGAGTCGATCGGCTTTTGCGGATCGCAGATTCTGCTTTCGAGTCCAAGGCTTTCCATAAGAGACAGGATGCGCTCGTTCTTCTGATTGCTCTTTCCGCCTTTTCGGAGAAAGCAGAGGAAGGGACGTTCGAAGAGAATGCAGAAGCATGCGCCGTGAAAGCTGTTTGTGTAAGCCTCCTTTGCATTGCGAATGCGTCGAATCCATTCTTCGATGGTCGGATCTTGAAACGCGAAGCCGGAAAAGGATCTGTTTTCGACGGGTACGAAATATTCGGAAAGACCTTGCGCCTGCGTTCTCGCCTTGACGGCGCTCCAGTCGATTTCCAAGGTTTGATCGTCGATGAAATAAAGGAAGGCGTATTCGCGATCCCGAACGTCTTCCGGAGCCAGGGCGCGATAGTCCTCCGGATTCAGGAGAAGAACCGGATCGACGACGTGAATCGTGTCTTCCCGACCCATTTTGCGGCACAGTTCGACGCCGCTTTTTTCGCGGACGGCGACATGATCCAGTTTCCGAATCAGAGGAGCTGCGAATGCGATGAGGGAGTTTGGAAGCTTGCTGAGTCCGAAGCTGGCGGAATAGGCGATGCGTTTGACTCGTTCCGGTCCGAAGTTCAAAAATACGACATCGTTGTAAGAGTCCGAAAACGGGAAATTCCAAACCTGATCGCTTCCGCACACGTAGGCGCCGCATTTCATTTCCTCGCTTCGGTTCAGCTCTTCCTTCGAATGATAGATGAGACGGCTTTTTTCGATGCGCTGCTCCAGAAAACGATCGAACGCGCGGTTTCGCGCAAGGGCATAGTGTCTTTTCTTTGCCGTCGGAAGTCTTGCCATGATTTTCATTCGCAGGTAGGAATACAGCGCACGCGGACAACGCAGCGAAGCAAGCAGCTTTTCACGGAACGGTCTCGCCCTTGTCTTTGAATAACGGATCAAAAAGGGTTGAAGCCCCATTTTTTTCAGGAATTGCTGCAACGCCCAAATTTGCAGAAGCTGACCGTAATTGTCGATCAGCCACCAGGGCGTAATGACGCCGACTTTCGAATTTTTCATTTTCATTTGCTGCTTTTCGTTTCTTTTTCCGTCGGATTCGTGAACCGGCTTGTTCGAACTGTTGATTTTTTCGTTTTCATTTATCGCTTTTCGCTGGCGCATTGCGGTCGAATGCAGGCGCGAGGCGCTTCAAACAAAGAAGCTTCCTTTTAAATTTTGCGACGGCTCTCGTGAAAATACGCAATAGCATGTCCACCGCAAATAAAATGCGGGGGCTTTTGAACAGAAGCAAGAGAAAGACGATGTTTTCGAAAGGGCGCCGGGAGGGGCTCGGATGAACCAGCATCCCATTGCGTTGAACCGCCAGATCATAGGAATAAGGCGCGAAGTCGATCATTTCCTCCATTTCGGCAAATAAGACGGATGCTTGCTTTGAATTGAGAACGACCAGCGAATTTCCTGAAAGCAGGTCGTCCCATTTCATCATTTCGGGATCGCCCCCCCAGCAATCCCCTAAAACGAAGTCTGCAATGCGGTCTTTTGTCGCGTAACGGCAGGCATAACAGGACGGACGATAGCCGTATCCTTGCAAAAACCAGCGATTGTACCAGTTTTCTCTGAAGGTGAGCGTCCGGACGCTTCCATCGTCGAATTCGAATGCGCCGTTGAAATGAGCCGCGTCTAAAAATTCACGAAAGTCAGGTTTTCCCTTGGAAACGTCCGAATCCTTGTAGCGGAACAGGAAGGTTCTTATTTTCTTATGAAAGCGTCGTTCCGAAACCTGAATGAAATGGACAAGCAGCTTTTGCGGCGGGCCGCCATGACAAAGAAGCTCCGCCGTCACCAGGTTTTCTTTTCGTTCGCCCAGGAAAGCGTTCAGCGCGGCGACTTGACAGGGCAGTCCGATGAAGAGAGTCAGCTGTCCTTTGTCAAGTCTTTCTTTCAATTCCGGGAATACGCGGGAGCAATCGCCCAAAACGTATTTGGAACCAGCGAGACGCAGCAGATCGTTTTCCGTTTTTGCGATGACATGCCGCACGCGGGGAAACGGATCGAACGCCGCTCCTGCGACAATGCCGCCTTTTTTCAGGATGGTGCGCGAGAGTTCGGTCGCGAAGCCTCCGGAGGCGCATCGGAGCCGAACGGCGCGTTCCCGCATGCGGATCGCAAACGTTTTCGCCGGATTCATCGGTCTGGCTTGCTGCGAATTCAAATGGCAGCGTCTTTCGCATGCATGGCATTCGATGCATTTGGATGCATTGATCTTCGGTCGGAGATGGCCGTATGCGTTTGCCTGCATGCCGATTGCGCCGACAGGACATGCAATGGCGCAAACGCCGCAGCCGGTGCAATTTCTCCCGTCAAGACGGATTGCTTCAGATTTTCTTTTCATGGCATTTCCATTTGGGATTGTCGCAAATTCGCAAAAAACGATGGATCAGTCCTTTTATCGCCTCAAG
>CAZAAM010000191.1:0-3291 GCA_964483055.1 uncultured Victivallales bacterium | reverse complement strand
GGGGAGAAATCGAAGCGTCTTCTTCCGCCGCACGTCATTTGAAGGCGCGCGCCGGAATGAACAAGGCGTATCTGCTCGAACAGACCGGCAAGACCGACGAGGCTCTTTCCGTTTTCCAGGGCTATGCTCAGAATGCGCAGACGACGGATTCCATTCGGAACGAAGCGATCTGCGCCGCTGCGCGTCTGCTTGCCGCAAAGGGACGGACGGATGAAGCTGTCAAATCGTTGGATTCCATTCCAACCGGCGCGCCGTTCGCATTCGAGGCGAAAATGCTGCGAGACGTGATTTCGCCCGTTGCCGCGTCCGAAGGGAAGCCTGCGGCGGAGACAGAAAAGTCCGCGCCCTCCGACGGAAAGTGAATCCGTCGTGCCGCGTCTGACGCATCGTCAGGAATCGCTGATCCGTTCCCTGCAAACTCGCCACGGACGGCGCAATTCTCCGTTCTGTTGCTGCGACGGATTGCGTTCTACGCGCGAGATCGCCGCGCTTGCGCCGAATTTGATTGAATCGGTTCTCCTGCGCGAAGGCGTCGCTCTTCCATTCAACGTCCCTTGCGAACCGATCGTCCTTCCGGAACCGGAATTCGCCAAGCTGGCCGGGACGGTGAACTCTCAGGGCATTCTGATCGTCGCACGACGTCCCGATCCGATTTCCATGGACGCGCCGATTTCGGATCCGTTCGTATTCGTGCTGGACCGCATTGGAGATCCTGGCAACTTCGGCACGATTCTCCGCACCGCTCGAGCCATCGGACTGCATGAAGTCTGGATTGTCAAGGGCACGGTCGATCCATTTTCCGACAAGACGCTTCGGAGCGCTTCAGGAGCGCAGTTCGCGCTTGGTCTTCGCTGGTTCGACGATCTTCCCTCTCTTTCGGAGTCATTGCGAAAGCATGGAATTCGCCGCATCTACCGCACGATTCCAAGCGGCGGAGCGAATCTGTTCAAAGAGGAGGACGCTTTTCGCAACAGCGCGATTCTGATGGGGTGCGAATCGACCGGCGTCGCAGAGCTCGACGGTGCGGCGACCCTGTCGATCCCGATGCCCGGCGACGCGGAATCCTTGAACGTAGCGCAAGCGGCGACCGTCATCCTGTTCGAATATGCGCGGCGGATGCAAAATTGATTTCGTGTTTGCCCCTTCTTTCTATTGAAAGCAAGGCGATTCATGCTATATTACCGTTGAATTTTCCTGGAAAGGGGAAAACAACCGGAGAGAGATCATGAACCACAATGAAATGAAAGAATGTCTAAAGCGGCTTTTCCTGCATCATCTGACCTGTTCTCTTGGCAAGCGCCCAGAGAAAGCGGTGAATCTGGATCGCTATCAAGCTCTGGCTCTGAGCGTGCGCGATTTGATGATGCAGAACTGGATCGCCACGAAAGACGAATATGAAGATAAAAACCCGAAAACGGTCTGCTATATTTCTCTTGAATTCCTAATCGGTCGCACGCTTGGCAACGCCATGTGCAACCTCGGCATTTACGAGGCCGCCAACGAAGCGATGAACGAGCTCGGATTCGAAATCGACATTCTTCGGGACGAAGAAGTCGACGCCGGTCTTGGAAACGGCGGTCTCGGCCGCCTCGCCGCCTGTTATCTTGACTCCATGGCCACCCTGGAGCTGCCCGCCTACGGATACGGCATCCGCTACGACTACGGCATTTTCAAGCAGATTATTCAAAACGGCTATCAGATTGAAGAGCCGGACAACTGGCTCAGTCGCGGAAATCCGTGGGAGTTCCGCCGTCCTGAGCTCGCGCGCATCATCCAGTTCGGCGGACGAGTGGAACGGCATCCGGACGACCGCAATCCGTACCGCCGCAGATGGGTGGATACGCAGGAAGTCAAGGCCATGCCTTACGACACGCCCATCCCAGGCTATCTCAACAGCACCGTGAATACGTTGCGTCTTTGGTCCGCCGAATCGCTGTACGGATTCAATCTCGGCAAGTTCAATCAGGGCGACTATATCAGTGCGAACCTGGAGTCGGCCATGGATCAGAACATTACGCGCGTTCTGTATCCGAACGACAACAACTACGAAGGCAAGGAGCTCCGTCTTAAGCAGCAGTATTTCCTTGTCTCCGCAACGTTGCAGGACATTTTCAGCCGCATTCATTTGAATCGCGGCGACCTGCACGAGATCGACCAGGACACGGTGATTCAGCTGAATGACACGCACCCGGCGCTCGCGATCCCGGAAATGATGCGTCTGCTGATCGACCAGGAGGGCTTCTTCTGGGACGAGGCATGGAAGCTGACGACGAAAGTCTTCAACTACACCAACCACACGCTGATGAGCGAGGCGCTCGAAAAGTGGCCGGTCTCCCTGATGGAGAAGCTGCTGCCGCGTCATTTGGAGATCATTTACGAAATCAACTTCCGCTTCCTGCGTCAGGTCGCGATGCGCTACGTCGGAGACAACGACCGCCTTGCGCGCATGTCCATCATTCAGGAGACGCCGGAAAAGATGGTGCGCATGGCGTACATGTGCGTGATCGCCTCCGAGCGCGTCAACGGCGTCGCCGCGCTGCACACCGAGCTGCTGAAGAACGGTCTCTTCAGGGATTTCAACGAATTCTTCCCGAACAAGTTCGTGAACGTGACGAACGGCATCACGCCGCGCCGCTGGCTGAAAAAGGCCAATCCGCGGCTTTCGTCTCTGATCGACGAAAAGATCGGCGACGAATGGGCGAAGAACCTCGATCTGCTTCAGCAGCTCGACCGCTTCGTCGAGGACGAAGAGTTTCTGAAGAAGATCGCCGAGTCCAAGAAGGAGAACAAGCTTGTTCTGGCGAAGTACATCTATGAGCACAATGGCGTGGAAGTCAACCCGGATTCCATCTTCGACGTCCAGGTCAAGCGTCTGCACGAATACAAGCGTCAGTTGCTGAACATCCTGCACGCCATCGCGCTGTACCTCCAGATCAAGGACAATCCCAACGCCCCGTTCGTTCCGCGCACGATTATCTTTGGCGCGAAGTCTGCGCCTGGCTATTACATGGCCAAGCTCATCATCAAGCTGATCAACTCCGTCGCGGACGTCATCAACAACGATGCGTCGATCGGCGACAAGCTGAAGGTCGTCTTCCTTGCCAATTATCGCGTTTCGCTTGCGGAGAAAATCATCCCCGCTGCAGACCTCTCCGAGCAGATTTCGCTTGCCGGAACGGAAGCGTCGGGAACCAGCAACATGAAGTTCGCGCTGAACGGCGCGCTGACGATCGGCACGATGGACGGAGCCAACATCGAAATCCATGACCGTGTCGGGGCGGACAACATCTT